>NZ_JAEMSG010000124.1 GCF_016462945.1 Mycolicibacterium sp.
CGCCGGAGCACTTGGCCGCCCTACCGGGGATGGACCTGGTACGCCGAGCCCTAGAGGAGGCGCGCGCCGCGGCGCGCGACCTGGGCAAGGAAGTCGGGCACGGCCGCAGCTCTCCCGGCCGTCGGCGCGCCACCAGCCAGGGGGGCCGGCGACGCTGGTCGGGACCGGGTGAGGATGCCCGCGATCCACAAGCGCTAGGGCGGGCAGCC
This sequence comes from Mycolicibacterium sp., assembly GCF_016462945.1. GTDB lineage: Bacteria > Actinomycetota > Actinomycetes > Mycobacteriales > Mycobacteriaceae > Mycobacterium. The sequence continues at coordinate 210 of NZ_JAEMSG010000124.1, forward strand.
CGCGAGGTATCCGCCACCAACGGCTGGTCACCGCGGGTGGCGGAGGGCACGGTATTCGCGCAGTGGGCAACCGTGGTCGGGGACCAGATCGCCGAGCATGCGCAGCCGACGGCCTTGCGCGACGGTGTGCTCAGCGTTGCGGCCGAATCCACCGCCTGGGCCACCCAGTTGCGGCTGGTGCAATCGCAGTTGCTGGCGAAGATCGCCGCCGCCGTCGGCGACGGGGTGGTCACCGCCCTTAAGATCACCGGCCCCACCGCGCCGTCATGGCGTAAAGGAAACCGCCATATCTCCGGACGGGGGCCCCGAGACACCTACGGCTGACCCCGCTACCACACCCACCCCAGCGCCACCAGACCGTGCCGCGCGGGCGTGTCAAGCGTCCGGAGGCATGTTCGCCCGCAATATTGCGTGCACGGCGCAATTAGGTGTGTAGAAACACCGCCGCAGAATCGGTGCTGTCGGGGCTTGACGGTAGACTGGGAGTGAATCCCGAGTGGTCGCTCAACCGCTCGTCAGCCATGCCAAGGAGACCTGCCGCCCCGTGCCTGCCGCAAAGAAAAAAATATCGACCACCTATGGCGCCGACTCCATCAAAGTTCTTGAGGGGTTAGAGGCGGTTCGCAAGCGGCCCAGTATGTATATCGGCTCCACCGGGGAACGCGGGTTGCACCACCTGGTGTGGGAGGTGGTGGACAACGCCGTTGACGAGGCGATGGCCGGATACGCCACCCAGGTCGACGTGCGCATGTTGGAAGACGGCGGTGTCGAAGTCACCGACGACGGCCGTGGAATCCCGGTGGCGATGCATAGTTCCGGCCAGCCGACCATCGACGTGGTGATGACGGTTCTGCATGCCGGCGGCAAGTTCGAAGAGGGCGCCTACCAGGTGTCCGGCGGTCTGCACGGCGTGGGCGTCTCGGTGGTCAACGCGCTGTCGACGCGTTTGGAAGCAGACATCCGCCGCGACGGCTACGAGTGGTTCCAGACCTACGACTATTCGGTGCCGGGCACCCTCAAACAGGGCGAGGCCTCGAAGAAGACCGGCAGCACCATCCGGTTCTGGGCGGATCCGGCCATCTTCGAAACCACCAACTACGACTTCGAGACGGTCGCCCGCCGGCTGCAGGAGATGGCCTTCCTCAATAAGGGCCTGACCATCACGCTCACCGATGAACGCGTGACGGCTGAGGAGGTTGTCGACGAAGTAGTCAGTGACACTGCTGCGGCGCCGAAGTCCGCCGAAGAAAAGGCAGCCGAGCGAGCGGCCGCTAAGCCCAGGGTCAAACACCGCACCTTTCACTACCCCGGCGGTCTGGTCGACTTCGTGAAGCACATCAACCGCACCAAGCAGCCGATCCACAGCTCAGTGGTGGATTTCTCCGGTAGGGGTGAAGGTCACGAGGTCGAAGTGGCCATGCAGTGGAATGCCGGCTACTCCGAGTCGGTGCACACCTTCGCCAACACCATCAACACCCACGAGGGCGGCACCCACGAAGAGGGTTTCCGGGCGGCCCTGACCAGCGTCGTCAACAAGTACGCCAAGGACAAGAAACTCCTTAAGGAAAAAGACGCCAACCTCACCGGTGACGATATCCGCGAGGGTCTCGCCGCGGTGATCTCGGTTAAGGTCTCCCAGCCTCAGTTCGAGGGTCAGACCAAGACGAAGCTGGGCAACACCGAGGTCAAGTCGTTCGTGCAGCGAATCTGCAACGAACAACTGAACCACTGGTTTGAGTCCAACCCGACCGATGCCAAAACCGTTGTGAACAAAGCGGTTTCATCTGCGCAGGCGCGCATCGCCGCCCGCAAGGCCCGCGAGTTGGTACGCCGCAAGAGCGCAACGGACCTCGGCGGTCTGCCCGGCAAGCTGGCCGACTGCCGTTCCACCGACCCATCGAAATCTGAGCTGTATGTGGTGGAGGGTGATTCCGCCGGCGGCTCAGCCAAGAGTGGCCGGGACTCGATGTTCCAGGCAATCCTGCCGTTGCGCGGCAAGATCATCAACGTCGAGAAGGCTCGCATCGACCGGGTGCTGAAAAATACCGAAGTCCAGGCCATCATCACCGCGCTGGGCACCGGTATCCACGACGAGTTTGACTTGACCAAACTGCGCTACCACAAGATCGTGTTGATGGCCGACGCTGATATCGACGGCCAGCACATCACCACGCTGCTGTTGACACTGCTGTTTCGGTTCATGCGTCCGCTGATCGAGAACGGTCACGTATTCCTGGCCCAGCCGCCGCTGTACAAGTTGAAGTGGCAGCGCAGTGAACCCGAATTCGTCTACTCCGACCGGGAGCGGGACGTCCGGCTGGAAGCCGGCGCGAAGGCCGGCCGCAAGATCAACAAGGACGACGGTATCCAACGCTATAAGGGCCTCGGCGAGATGGATGCCAAAGAACTGTGGGAGACCACCATGGATCCGTCGTTCCGGGTGCTGTTGCAGATCACGCTGGATGACGCCGCGGCGGCTGATGAACTGTTCTCGATCCTGATGGGCGAGGACGTAGAAGCTCGCCGAAGTTTCATTACCCGAAACGCCAGAGACGTTCGCTTCCTTGACGTGTAACCCTCCCCCGCCGACCAACACAGTTCCGCGACGACCGGACGCCACCAAGAGGACTCAATGACTGACACCACGTTGCCGCCCGACGGACCGCCGGCCGACCGGGTAGAACCGGTAGACATCCAGCAGGAGATGCAGCGCAGCTACATCGACTACGCGATGAGCGTGATCGTCGGGCGCGCCCTCCCCGAGGTCCGCGACGGTCTCAAGCCGGTTCACCGCCGGGTGCTCTACGCGATGTACGACTCGGGTTTCCGGCCCGACCGCAGTCCGGCGAAATCGGCCCGGTCGGTAGCCGAGACGATGGGCAACTACCACCCGCACGGCGACTCGTCGATCTACGACACCCTGGTTCGGATGGCGCAGCCCTGGTCGCTGCGGTACCCGCTGGTCGATGGGCAGGGCAACTTCGGTTCACCGGGTAACGACCCGCCGGCCGCGATGAGGTATTGCGTTACTGGCGATGCCCTGGTTCGCCTACCCCTTGGTCAGACGGCGCGGATACGTGACATCGTCGCCGCTAAACCGAACAGTGAAATCGCACTGGACCTCAAGGTTCTGGACCGCCACGGCAACCCGGTCTCGGCCGACCGACTGTTCCACTCAGGTGAGCACCAGACGTTTACCGTTATGACGGCCGGGGGATTCTCCGTCACTGGAACCGCTAACCATCCGTTGCTCTGTCTGGTCGACTTAGCCGGCGTTCCGACCTTGCTCTGGAAGCTGATCGAGGAAATCGGCGTTGGCGATTACGTCGTCCTCCAACGAACCAAGCCGGCTGAACTGGGCTGCGCCGACTGGTATGACACCCTCGCCGGTCTGCTGTTGGGCGCCTTCGTCAGCGAAGGCTTCGTCAGTGACGGCCGCGCGGGCTTCAACAATCTCGACCGTGATTACTTTGACAATGTCGTCGCGGCGTACGACGCGGTCGTCGGCGGAACTCGGTACATATCCGAAAGAACGATTGCGTCTGGCTCGAGGCTTCTCGAGCTTGACGTTCAAAACCTGAGTGCGTTGGCGGACAGCCCACTCGCCGAGTTGTCCGGTGTCCGTTCCGCCGACAAATTCATTCCTGATCGAATCTGGAATTCACCGGCACCGGTGAAGCGCGCGTTCTTGCAGGCGCTTTTCGAGGGCGATGGATCGTGCTCTGCCCTGCCGCGTAACACAATCCAGATCTCATACTCGACCCGTAGTGCCCGATTGGCGGCAGATGTTCAGCAGATACTGTTGGAATTCGGTGTTCTGTCAGCCCGTTATGAGCACGCGACCGGTGAACACAAGGTCGCCATCACGAGCCGAGAGCAAGCAGAGCTGTTTGCGACCGAGATTGGATTCGGTGGCGCGAAGCAAGTGAAGCTCGTCGGCATCCTGCGGGCCTTACCTAGTAGGGCAGCCGGGCTCGACGGTGATTATGTGCCTGGTTTGGCGGCGTTCATCCGTAAACACAGCGGCGGGCGGTGGATCGACAAGGAATGGTTGATCAAGCACAACATCGACCGCTTGTCTCGGTGGCGCCGCCACGGCGAAGAGATTCTGCGCCGTATCGCCGATCCGGATGTCCGGGCGATCGCCTCGGAGCTGACAGACGGCAGGTTCCACTACGCGCGCGTCGCGTCAATCACTGACGCCGGCATTCAGCCGGTTTATAGCATTCGCGTTGACACCGACGACCACTCCTTCATCACCAACGGCTTCGTCAGCCATAACACCGAGGCCCGGCTCACCCCGTTGGCTATGGAGATGCTGCGCGAAATCGACGAGGAGACAGTCGATTTCATCCCGAACTATGACGGGCGGGTGCAGGAACCGACAGTTCTTCCAAGCCGGTTCCCCAACCTGTTGGCCAATGGCTCCGGTGGCATCGCGGTGGGTATGGCCACCAATATGCCGCCGCACAACCTGCGTGAGCTGTCGGAGGCGGTCTACTGGTGCCTGGACAACTTCGACGCCGATGAGGAATCCACCCTCGCGGCGATGATCGAACGGATCAAGGGCCCGGACTTTCCCACTTCAGGACTCATCGTCGGGACCCAGGGCATCCTTGACGCCTACACCACCGGCCGCGGTTCGATCCGCATGCGCGGTGTCGTGACCGTCGAGGAGGACTCGCGCGGCCGGACCTCGATCGTCATCACCGAGTTGCCGTACCAGGTCAACCACGACAACTTCATCACCTCGATCGCCGATCAGGTTCGCGACGGCAGGATGAGCGGAATATCCAATATCGAGGACCAGTCCAGTGACCGGGTAGGCCTGCGGATCGTCGTGGAAATCAAGCGCGATGCAGTGGCCAAGGTCGTGCTGAACAACCTCTACAAACACACCCAGCTGCAGACCAGTTTCGGCGCCAATATGCTGGCCATCGTTGACGGCGTCCCGCGCACCCTGCGGCTTGATCAGCTGATCCGCTACTACGTTGAGCACCAACTCGACGTCATCGCACGCCGCACCACCTACCGGTTGCGCAAGGCCAACGAGCGGGCGCATATTCTGCGCGGCTTGGTCAAAGCCCTCGACGCACTTGACGAGGTGATCGCACTCATTCGGGCTTCGGAGACCGTTGATATCGCCCGCACCGGTCTGATCGACCTACTCGACATCGACGATATCCAGGCCCAGGCCATCCTCGATATGCAGCTGCGCCGGCTGGCCGCACTGGAACGTCAGCGGATCGTCGAAGACCTGGCCAAGATCGAAATCGAGATCGCTGACCTCGAGGACATCCTCGCCAAGCCCGAGCGCCAGCGCGGGATCGTCCGTGACGAACTCGCCGAGATCGCCGAGAAGTACGGCGACGACCGTCGCACCCGGATCGTGGCGGCCGAGGGCGACGTTTCCGATGAGGACCTGATCGCCCGCGAGGACATTGTCGTCACGATCACCGAGACCGGTTACGCCAAGCGCACCAAGACCGATCTCTACCGCAGCCAGAAGCGGGGCGGCAAAGGCGTGCAGGGTGCGACGCTCAAGCAGGACGACATCGTGCGGCACTTCTTCGTCTGTTCGACCCACGACTGGATCCTGTTCTTCACCACGCAGGGTCGGGTGTATCGCGCCAAGGCATACGAGCTGCCGGAGGCACTGCGTGCCGCACGGGGTCAGCATGTCGCGAACCTGCTGGCGTTCCAGCCCGATGAGCGCATCGCTCAGGTCATCCAGATCAAGAGCTACGAGGACGCGCCGTACCTCGTGCTGGCCACCCGTAATGGTCTGGTCAAGAAGTCGAAGCTGACCGATTTCGATTCCAACCGCAGCGGCGGAATCGTGGCGGTGAACCTGCGTGACGGTGACGAGTTGGTTGGCGCGATCCTGTGCTCGGCCGACGACGATCTATTGCTGGTGAGCGCCAAGGGACAGTCGATCCGCTTCTCGGCCACCGACGAGGCGCTGCGGCCGATGGGCCGGGCCACCTCGGGCGTGCAGGGTATGCGGTTCAATGCCGATGATCGGCTGTTGTCCCTCAACGTGGTTCGGGAGGGAACATTCCTGCTGGTCGCGACGGCCGGCGGGTACGCCAAGCGAACCGCGATTGAGGAGTACAGCCCTCAGGGCCGAGGCGGCAAAGGCATCCTGACCATCCAGTACGACGCCCGCCGTGGCACTCTGGTGGGCGCTGTCATGGTCGATGAGGACAGCGAGCTGTACGCGATCACCTCCGGTGGCGGGGTGATCCGGACGGCGGCACGCCAGGTTCGCAAAGCCGGCCGCCAGACTAAGGGCGTTCGCTTGATGAACTTGGGTGAGGGAGCCAAACTGTTAGCCATTGCCCGCAATGCCGATGAACAGGAATACCCCGACGACGACGGCGCGGCCTCGGACATCGAGGCTGAAACGACCTAGCGGCGGCGGCCACAGGTTAGGAGTGTTGGTGACTTCACCAAACGAGCCGGGCCAGCCCGGGTCGGGCGAGCGCCCGGCGAGCGGGGATGGTCGGACTCGAGTTCCGCCGCGGCAGGGTGGCGGGAACAATCCTCCGGACGGCGCCTCCGCGCGCGGGGCCGCCGACGCCGCGGCGCGCGAAGGCGACCACCGCGCGAGTCGTTACGTCACTGGTGTCGCGGCCCCGGACCTGTCGGCGATGAGCCCGCTTGCGCAACGCCCGGAACCCCAACTCGCGCCTACGCGCTCGGAACCCCAGCCCGCGCGCCCGGAACCCCAGCCCGCGCGCCCGGAGTTTCAGCCCGCGCGCTTGGAGTTTCGCAATGAGCGCACAGAGATCACTCCCGTGACCGAGGCATATCCCAGTGAGCTGCCGGACCTGTCCGGTCTTGTGCCTAAGCCCGCGCTGCCCCGCGAAGCCCCGGCAGATCCGATGCGGGCCCGAACCCCATTTCCACGGCTGTCGGTGGGAGCCCGTTCCCGGGGACCGGTTCGGGCCACCATGCAGATTCGGCGCATCGATCCGTGGAGCGCGTTGAAGGTGTCGCTGCTGTTGAACGCGGCGCTGTTCTTCGTCTGGATGATCGCGGTGGCATTCCTGTACCTCGTGCTCGGTGCCATGGGTGTGTGGAGCAAGCTCAACAACAATGTGGGTGACTTGCTGACCAGCGGCAACGGCGGTGGCGGCGACCTGGTGTCGGCGGGTTCGATCTTCGGCAGCGCGGCGCTGATCGGCTTGGTGAACATTGTGCTGTTGACCGCGATGGCTACCGCCGGGGCCTACATCTACAACCTGAGCACCGATATCGTCGGCGGCGTCGAGGTCACGCTGGCCGATTTGGACTAGTCCGCCGGCGGCGGGCGCAATGGGCGTTTGGGCAGGATGGCCGCGGGTGCGGTAGCCTCGTGCCTCGTCCGTGTTCGTTTCCGGGCCTATAGCTCAGGTGGTTAGAGCGCTTCGCTGATAACGAAGAGGTCGGAGGTTCGAGTCCTCCTAGGCCCACGATGTCCTAGTCGCCGGTGGGCGGTACGGCACACCCTCCACGACCAGAACAGCGAGACGGGGCCTTAGCTCAGTTGGTAGAGCGCTGCCTTTGCAAGGCAGATGTCAGGAGTTCGAATCTCCTAGGCTCCACA
>NZ_JAEMSG010000196.1 GCF_016462945.1 Mycolicibacterium sp.
CCCAGCCCAGCAGCGACGCAGCCATGAAGAGTCCGATGCCGGCGATGACGAATCCGCAACCGGGGAGGGCGCGACCCGCCGACGCCGACGGCGCAGGCGCCGCAAGTCGGGAGGCGGCGATGACACCGAATCCGGTTCGGTCGACGACCCGCCCAACACCGTGGTCCACGAGCGCGCACCCCGATCCAAAGCCGACCGCGATTCCGGTGAGATCCAGGGCATCAGCGGATCCACCCGGCTGGAAGCCAAGCGACAACGTCGCCGTGACGGCCGTGATGCCGGTCGCAGGCGCCCGCCGATCCTTTCCGAGGCCGAGTTCCTGGCGCGCCGGGAGGCCGTCGACCGGGTCATGGTGGTGCGCGACAAGATCCGCACCGAGCCGCCGCACGAAGGCGCGCGGTACACCCAGATCGCGGTTCTCGAGGACGGCATCGTCGTCGAACACTTCGTCACCTCGCCAGCGTCGGCGTCTCTCGCCGGCAACATCTACCTGGGCATCGTGCAGAACGTATTGCCGTCGATGGAAGCCGCGTTCGTCGATATCGGTCGCGGTCGCAATGGTGTGCTCTACGCCGGCGAGGTGAACTGGGAGGCGGCCGGACTCGGCGGGGCCAACCGCAAGATCGAGCAGGCCCTCAAACCCGGTGACTACGTCATCGTCCAGGTCAGCAAGGATCCGGTGGGACACAAGGGTGCCCGCCTCACCACGCAGCTGTCACTGGCCGGTCGGTATCTCGTCTATGTGCCGGGCGCGTCATCTACCGGTATCAGCCGCAAGCTGCCCGACACCGAACGCCAGCGCCTCAAGGAGATTCTGCGCGAAGTGGTGCCGCCGGAAGCCGGCGTGATAATCCGCACCGCGTCGGAGGGTGTCAAGGAAGAGGACATCCGCGGCGATGTCACCCGGTTGCAGGAGCGCTGGGTTGGCATCTCCGAGCGGGCCACCGAGATCAAGGCCAAGGCCGCCGGTGCGGCGGTGGCTCTCTACGAAGAGCCCAACGTACTGGTTAAGGTAATTCGCGACCTGTTCACTGAAGACTTCGCCGGCCTGATCGTCTCGGGTGACAGCGCCTGGGAGACGATCACGGAATACGTCACTTCCGTTGCGCCCGAACTTGTTCCGAAGCTGACGAAGTATGAACCGGTCGGCGGACCTGATGGGCCTGATGTTTTCGCGGTACACCGAATCGGCGAGCAGCTTGCCAAGGCTTTGGACCGGAAGGTGTGGTTGCCCTCGGGCGGAACGCTGGTGATCGACCGAACCGAGGCCATGACGGTCGTCGACGTCAACACCGGAAAGTTCACCGGTTCGGGCGGCAACCTTGAGCAGACCGTCACCAAAAACAACCTCGAGGCGGCCGAGGAGACCGTGCGTCAGCTCCGGCTGCGTGATATCGGCGGCATCGTGGTCATCGACTTCATCGACATGGTGCTGGAGTCCAATCGTGATCTGGTGTTGCGGCGGTTGACCGAGGCGCTGGGGCGGGACCGCACCCGCCATCAGGTCTCGGAGGTGACCTCGCTGGGACTGGTGCAACTCACCCGCAAGCGCCTGGGAACCGGTCTGATCGAGGCGTTCTCGACCAACTGCCCCGAGTGCAGTGGCCGCGGCATCGTGTTGCACGCCGACCCGGTGGAGAACGCACCTGCAAACGGTGACGGCCGCAAGGCCGAGTCGGTCGGTGGGCGCCGCAGCAGACGCGGTAAGAAGGGCCGTGTCGACGAGCAGGCGGTGGCCCGGGTGCCCGCGCACACCCCGGGCGAGCACCCGATGTTCAAGGCGATGGCCGCGACCACCGGCAAGGACGATGAGGACGAGGCCGATGAGGTCCCGGGTGGAGAACCGGGCGGTGATGTGGACGTCGACGAGGACGAGGACGACGAACTTGACCCCATCGACAACGACGCCATCGACGAGGACGACCCCCTTGACATCGAGGATGACGACGACGATGACGACGACGATGACGATGACGATGACGATGACGATGACGATGACGATGACGATGTACCGGCACTGCTGGTCTCAGAACCTCCTGATGTTGCTCCTCCAATCTTGACCGATCTCGCTCCTCCGGCCAGCAGCGAAGACATGCCGCCGTGACCCCCGTACATGGTAGAGACAGGACGGTTGCCTGTGGTCTCGACAGAGAGGGGGGTGGAGTAGGCTGGCGAGGGCTGTAGGGCAGGGGCTGCGAACTGCTGCTTCTTGGAGGAGTTGTCCAGGCCCACGATGAGGGGGTTGTATGCGCCGAAAACACTGCTTTGCTTGCTCTTCTGAGGGCTGGGGCCGGCAGCGGCGATTTGCTTTTGAGCGAGGG
>NZ_JAEMSG010000004.1 GCF_016462945.1 Mycolicibacterium sp.
GCTCGGGAAACTTGAGGTCCGCGGCTGGGACCGCACGTCGGACTTCAAGCGCTATCAGTTCGGGAAAGCCGGGAGCGACGATGTCAACGTCGAGTTCGGGCACAACGGCTGCAACACCCGCGACGACATCCTGCGCCGCGACCTGAAGAACCTCGTGGTGCGGCCGGGCACCTGCTATGCGCAGAGTGGCACACTCATCGACCCGTACAGCGGCGTCACCATCGACTTCGTTCGCAGCCCTGACACCTCCAACGCCGTCGAGATCGATCACGTCGTCGCGCTGGCGGACGCCTGGTACAAGGGTGCGCGTGCCTGGGATCCGCAGCGCCGGCTGGACTTCGCCAACGATCCGCGAAACCTCCTCGCGGTGAGCCCACAAGCCAACTTCGACAAGGCATTCCGCGATGCCGCGTCCTGGCTGCCCCCGATCGAGGCATTCCGTTGTGATTTCGTCGCCCGCCAGATCGAGGTCAAAACCGCCTACGGACTGTGGCTGGCGGCCAAAGAGAAAAACGCTATGGAAGCGGTGCTGGCGCGCTGCTAGGGCCGGCGGACACGATAGCGTCGTTCTATGCAGACACCACCTATCGCCGTCGTCACGGGTGCCAGTCGCGGGGCCGGACGCGGTATCGCTCATGCGCTGGGCACCGCAGGTTGGCGGGTGTACCTGACCGGTCGCACCGACGGAGTCGACGCGGCCGCACGCCAGGTCACCGACGCCGGGGGCGAGGGCATCGCGGTGCGGACCGATCACGCCGACGATGCGTCGGTGGCTGCGTTATTCGCCCGGGTGTCCAACGACAATGGATACCTCGATCTGCTGGTGAATAACGCCGCCGCCATCAGCGACGTACTGACCAACCCCGCTCCGTTCTGGGAGAAACCGCGGAGCCTTGCCGATGTGCTCGACGTCGGACTGCGGTCGGCCTATGTCGCATCCTGGTATGCGGCACCGCTGCTGCTTCGTGCCGAACATGGACTGATCGCGTTCACCTCATCGCCGGGGTCGGTCTGTTATATGCACGGCCCGGCCTACGGTGCGCAGAAGGCAGGCGTCGACAAGATGGCAGCCGACATGGCCGTCGACTTCGCCGGCACCGAGGTGTCGACGGTATCGATCTGGATGGGCATCCTGCTCACCGAACACCTGCGGCAAGCCTTCGGCGACAATGCGGAAGCGCTGATCGGTTTCGCCGAGCATGCCGAAACCCCGGAATTCACCGGACGGCTCATCGACGCGCTGTACCGCGACCCCGAGTTGGCAACGCTGAACGGCCACACCGTGATCGCCGCCGAACTTGCCGCGCGCTATGGCCTCACCGACGAGGGCGGACGTCGCCCACCCTCGCACCGGGAAGCCCTCGGGTCACCACGGGAGCCGAGCACCGTCATCGTGCGCTAGCCAACGCGGTGTTGAGGGGATTTGGTCATTGATCTCACCACCGGTAAGTTGCCCCGCATGAGCGCACTGAATAAGGGTCTTGGTCGGCATCTGGGCACGGCGGCGGGCCTCGCCTGTCTCGCCATCGCGGTAGCAGGACCGGCGTCTGCTGACAATCTCAACACCACGACATGTTCGGAACAACAGGTCATGTCGTCGCTGCAGAAGAACGTCCCGATGATCTGGGGCAAGATCAGTGGCGATCCACAAACGGAGCAAAAGTTGCGGGTGGCGCTTGACGCGCTCCTGGCAGCTCCTCCGGGCCAGCGTGAGCAGTTAGCGAATACGCTGGAGCAGGCCCTCGGCAAAGATCAGTTGACGGATATCAGCGATGACGTCCTTAACGCCTCTGGCGGTCCGATCGGCAGAGCAGTCAACGATTGCCACAACTTCTAGTCCTCTTTGTGGATCAATTTCTGCAGGGCTACGCGGTCGGGCGCCAGTAACTCGACGATCCGGGCCTGGTTCACATCGGCGACGATGATCTCGCCGACATCCTTGTTGACGCTGCTGAAGATGCCGTGCGCTTTCATCTTCTCGGTCTGATAGACGTTGTCCTCGGTCGGCGACACGTAGTACACGGCGTCGGCCTTGAAACGGTTGACCAGCCACAGGTGAACCACCGTCATCAGACGCTTCTGGCGCATCTTGGCGGCATAGGTGTTCTGATCGCGCACCGTCAGGATGCTGCGGCCGTGACGGTCCTTGATCGGATCGAACACCACATCGGCCAGTTTCTCGCCGTTGGAGTCGCCGAAGATCGCCAACTCCAGCACGTCCGCGCCGGCCCGGCGCGGACGCAACTGCACCCGCAGTCGCTCGCCGAGCTTGTAGTGCTCGCTCCACAGAGCCAGCCAGTCCTCAAGCAGTTTCTTGGGCACCTCGGTCTGCACCAGGTGCTGAACCTGGGTGGAACCCTTGCCCATGGACTTGGTGGTCGCGGTGCGGCCGGACGACGCGGCCAGTGCCGCATCGCTGCGCGGACCGCCGACGAGCGTCTGCGGTGTGCGATAGGGCGACTCGAGCAGACGCATCTTGCGCTGCAGGCGGGCCAGCGCCAGCATCCCGTCCTGACGCAGGGCGGTGGCGAACTCCTCGGCCGCCACACCGTCGATCTGATGACCGCCATAGGTCATGAAGTTGAAGACGAAGCCCATCTTGCCGAGCTCCTCGGGGAAGGCCCGCATCTCGTCATCGGTCATCCCGGTGGTATCCCAGTTGAACGACGGCGACAGGTTGTAGGCCATCATCGCCTCCGGGAATACCGCGTGGATCGCCTCGGCGAACTCCCGAGCCTCAGCCAGATCGGCGGTTTTGGTCTCCATCCACAGGATGTCTGCGAACGGCGCCGCGGCAAGGGATTTCGCGATCGCATACGGAATACCGCCGCGCACCTGGTAGTAGCCCTCCGGGGTGCGGGCCCGCTCGCAGTCCCACGGCGCGTCTACCCCGAGTTCGTCGGCCTTGAGCTGAGCGGCATACAGCGACGCGGTCTTGGCGAATTCGGCCCACTCGGACGGCTTCATCGCGAGTGCCTCGCCCTCGCTCTCCTTGAACCGCAACAGCTCACCCACGGCATTGCCGTAGGTTTCCAGACCCGCGTCTTCCTGCCAGGCATCCACGAACTGCGACTCGACCCGGTCGAACAGTGCGTCCACCGAACCGGTGCGGTTCTTGGTCCACGTCGCGGCCGCCTCGTCCACCAATTGGGCGACACCGCGACTCGCCAGCCACGTGTCCGCCGCGGCGTACTCACCCTCGGGCAGGGCGTAGAGCAGATGCCCGTTGAGTTCGGTGACGCCCTGGGTGTGGAAGCGGCGCAACATGGCCAGGAAACATGACTTGTACGGCGGGATGTCGAGGTTGGTCACACCGAGCAGGAACGGCTGATCGCGCTCGTCGGAGCGCCCATCGATCAGGTTGGCCGCCTCGGCGTCGGTGCGGGCCACGATGATTCCGGGCACGCCCATGATGTCGAGCTGGAACCGCGCGGTGTTGAGCCGCTTGATCTGCTCATCCGAGGGCACCAGCACCTTGCCGCCCTGATGACCGCATTTCTTGGTGCCGGGCCGCTGATCCTCGATGTGGTAACCGGTCACGCCGGCTTCGACGAAGCGCCGAATCAGGTTGCGCACGTGCGGATCTCCACCGTGACCGGTATCGGCATCGGCGATGATGAACGGTCGGTAGTCCACCGCGGGGGTGGCGGCGCGCTGCTCGTCGGTCATCTGCAGCCGCAGGTACTGCTGGTTGCGGTCTGCGGTGAGCAGGGCGCGCACCAGGCCGGCGGCCTCGTCGGGCACCTGGCTCAGCGGGTAGCTCGCGAGGTCCGGACCCGGATCCTCGGTGACGGAACCCTTCGCCGACGTCGCCCAGCCGCCCAGGTAGATGCCCTCGATGCCGCAGCGCTTCATGGCCACTGCCTGGCCGGGGGTATAGGGGCCGAACGTGGTGATTGACCGGTGCTGTCCGAACAGCTCACGGAGACGGAGGTGGAAAGCCGCGGAGGTCTCGCGGGCCACGGTGTAGTCCACACCGATCGTGCCACGCTGCTCGACGACCTGCCGCGCGGTGTACAGCCGGGTGATGCCCTTGAATCGCGGGCTGTCGAAGTACCGCTGGGTGGCGGCGACTTCGCCCTCGAAATCGGTTCCGCTGACTGGGTCCGGTGCGATCTTGGACATGACTGCTCCTATCGAGCCGGTGTGCGCTGGTGTCGTGCTGAGGTCCTCATCTAACCCCCGCGACGACTGATTATTCCGGATAGGGTCCGGGAGCTCTCAGCGGGTACGTCCGACGCGACCGCCAGTGCAGGCAAACGTACCGATTCCGGCACGTGGCTTAAGGGGCCGCTAGCTGGCTGACCACCGGCGTTGGAACGACGACCGCAGCAGCCCCGTAGGGCGCGAGTGGGTCCTGGTCGTCGTTCGGCCCGGCGATGGTGGCCTCGGTGACCGTGAGTGTGCCGTCCGTGACGGTATCCGGCGTCGCAGCCGGATCGGTCGGCTCCGTCAGTGTTGCCGTGGTGTGCATCTCCTCGGCCTGCACCGGCAGATACATGTGGTGGCTGAACTGCGACTGATACGCACCACCGCCGCCGACGCGCACGCCCGTGCCGCTTTCGCCACTGGACACCGGAGTGCCATCAGGCAGCGTCACCGCGGCGTGGCCGCCATTCCAGCCGATCACGACCGAGTTGGGGGCAGAACCGTAGTGGAACCCTCGCGAGAGAAGCGAGGACTCGATATTGCCGGTGTTGAACCTGCTACCGAATGCCGGCCTGCCGGAAGCCACATTGGCAACCCACGAAGCCAGACCCGAGCAGTCCGTACCCGCCGGCGTATCACCGCCGAGAATGTATGGCGTACCGGACACCTGTGCGATAAGCGACAACAATGCCGCGAGACCAAACATTTGGTGAACGCTAACAGGATGAATTGGACACACCCAAAATCGAGAGTTATCGAAGGCTGTGGTGTCCATCACTCTTTGTATAATGGTGTGTGCAAGAACACTAAAAATGTTGGGGTCCAAAAGAATTGAAGTATTCGGAGTTTTCCCTGTTCATTGCTGGTAACAGAATATCTCAAAGTCGGTTGAGCGGTTGCGGCTTATCGGTGAAACTAATCTTGGGAATTGTTATCTAATTTCCGCACTCACAACCGTGTCGCAGGCGGTCGGCTTTGCACATCGGTGAAGTTATTCGCGACTGAATTCGCTACCCGCGGCGGGTTCTAATTAACCGCGGTGCCGGATTCCCTGGCATTATCGGCGGATATGCGGATCCTGGTGCAGCGCGTCACGTCGGCCTCGGTGTCGGTCGCCGGTGAAGTGGTCGGCGCTATCCGGCCGGCCGGTCAGGGATTGCTCGCACTGGTCGGGGTGACGCACTCCGACGATGTCGATATCGCGGCGCGGATGGCCGAGAAACTCTGGACGCTGCGGATCCTGGACGGCCAACGATCAGCCTCAGATACCGGAGCCCCCGTGCTCGTGGTGAGTCAGTTCACGCTATACGCCAACACCACCAGGGGGCGCCGGCCGACGTGGAACGCCGCGGCCACCGGGTCACATGCCGAGCCTCTGGTCGAAGTCTTCACCGACACGCTGCGGGCCCTGGGCGCCGAGGTGCAGTCCGGTGTGTTCGGCGCCGATATGCAGGTGGAGTCGGTGAATGACGGGCCGGTCACCGTGCTGCTGGAGCTGTGAGCCTCCCGAGTTTCGCCGGTGTGACGTGAGACTGTAGATCCCTATGCACACGCACAATTACGTCACCTACGAGGAGTTCGGTCGACGGTTCTTCGAGTTGGCCGTGACCGAGGAGCGTGTTGCCGCGGCGTTCGCCGAGATCGCAGGCGAGGAGTTCGAGATGGGTCCGATGGCACAGGGCCCGGGCGGTTTGGCGCGGGTAACCGCGAAAGTCAAGATCCAGCAGCCGCATGTGCGGCGCACGCTCGGGGAAACCATCACCTTCGCGATCCGCATCCCGCTCATTATCGAGCTGGTTGTGGATCTCTGGCTGGACAAACAGCGCTTCGTCGTCGATGGCGATATCGCGCTTCGGGCCACCGCGCGGGCGGCTGAACCGCTGATGATCGTGATCGACGTCGCCAAACCACGGCCGTCGGATATCGCTGTGCACGTGACCTCGAAATCATTACGGGGCGAGATTCTGCGTATCCTGGCCGGTGTCGATGGCGAGATCAAACGGTTCGTGGCGGCCTATGTCGCCGAGGAGGTCGACAGTCCCGCATCCCAGCAGGCCAAGATCATCGACGTGGCGGAAGTGACGCAGTCCGCCTGGGACACTGACTGAGGCCTAGAGGTCAAGGTTGAGGTGCGTGCCCGCCGGCGCCCGCGATACGCATGTGAGCATCATGCCGCCGTCGCGCTCAGGTTCGGTGAGCAAGGTATCCCTGTGTTGCACAGCACCATTGAGCACTCTGATTCGGCAGGTACCGCAGAACCCCTGCTGACAGGAATACGGCGGGTTCACCCCGGCTCGCTGGAGCGCCGTCAGCAGTGTCTCGTCGGCGGCCACCGCGATCTCTGCCTTCGAGGACGCCACCGCCACGCTGAACTGTTCGCCGTCGATCACCGGAGGGGCCGCGAAGCGTTCGAAATGCAATTCAACATCGTCTCGGCCGGCCAGTCGCTCCCGGATTGTGGTCAGCATCGGGGCCGGGCCACAGGCGTAGACAGTTGTACCGGAGGGACATTCAGCGAGTAGCTCATCGGCGGTCGGCAGGCCGGCGACATCATCGGTTCGGATCTGCACACGATCACCGAATCTGCGCACCTCGTCGACGAACGGAATACTGTCCGCGCTGCGTCCCACATAGATCATCGACCAGTCCACATTGAGCCGCTCGGCCAGGTTCAGCATGGGCAGGATGGGCGTGATCCCGATCCCGCCCGCGATGAACCGCAACCGCTGGGTGGGAGATCCGTAGCCGGGCACGGTGAGCGGAAATGCATTTCGGGGCCCACTGGTCGTGATGGTCGATCCCACCGCCAGCGCATCATGCACTTCGATCGAGCCGCCGCCGCCCCCGGGTATGCGCCGCACGGCGATCCGATAGGAATTGCGCCGTTGGGGTTCACCGCACAGGGAGTACTGGCGGACCCGGCCGCTGGGCAGGTGAATGTCCAGGTGCGCTCCGGGGTGCCAGGGCGGTAACGCCGACCCATCCGCTGCAGCCAGTGTCAACGCCACCACGTTCTCGTCGCGTGCCATCACCTGTCGATCGACGACGGTCAGGGTCAGTGTCGGATCGCACGGCGCCGGGAGTCGCGGGCGCCGCAGGGTGCCACTGACGGCCCACATAGTGGTGACCGTGACGTCGGCCAGTTTCAGCATCGCGCTGCTGTGGAGCGCCCTTAGGCGCTGCACCACCATTTACAGATGCGCGGCGCGGGCGGCCGGTGAGGTCGCCAGGTACGCGACAGCCTGTGCGGTGGAGCCGAAGTCCTCCGGCGAGTAGTCCGGGCGGAAGTAGGCGGCCGTGGTGGAGCCGAACAGCATGCGGTAGGTGGGTAGCAGTCGCAGCCTGGAGTCGTGGGCGCGCATCCGTTGCATACGCAGCCAACTGATGTCAAGGTCGGGATCGGTGCGGCACAGATACCAGACGCCGCGATTGAAGAAGGTGAACAGCATCGTCACCGCGAGTGTCATGGAACGGACCCGAGAGAAGTAGCCCCTGTGGAAGTAGGACGCGACATCGTGCGCGACGCAACGGTGTTCGACTTCTTCGCTGCCATGCCACCGGAACAGGTCAACCATGGTCGGGTCGGCTCCGAAGTCATCCCAGTCGGAGTTGAGCGCGAAATCGCCCAGCACCGCGGTGTAGTGCTCGATGGCCGCGATCAGCCACAGTCGGTCGCAGAGGTGGTTGAGCCGTCGTTTGGGGTTCGTCGACCTGCCGGGCGCCAGGACCTTTTCGAATATGTAATCGATCTGCTTGAGGATCGGTTCCGGATCGGCTCCGCGAGCCTCCATGAACTCGTGCAGCATCCGTTCGTGGGTCTCGGCGTGCACGGCTTCCTGCCCGATGAAGCCTCGCATATCCTCGGCGAGTCGCGGATCCTTGACCAACGGCAACGCCTCGTTGTACGTCGCCACAAACCAGCGTTCGGCGGCCGGCAGCACGACGTTGAGAAGGCTGATCATGTGAGAGGCGACGGGATGGCCGGGAATCCAGTGCAGCGGCGAGCGGGAAACATCGAAGACAACCTTGCGGGCCTGGATCTGTACCGGGCCGGGATCAATCTCCTGAGCGAAACGGTGTGGCCGCAGCATGGTGTTCCCCTCCGCTCAGCCGACGGGGGTCGCGACGACTGTCACCACGCCGGGTGCGCCGGCCGTGGGCCGACCTCCGGCGTCGGTGCTTCCGGCACCCGGGGCGCTGGCCGCCGAGGTCGCCGCCGGCTGTTCGGGCTGGGCGGCCTCGGTGCAGTTGAGCATCAGTTGCATCGTGCCGCCGCCGGTCACCTTCTGACTGCTCACCACGCACTGCGATTGGGGAACGTCACTGCCGACTGAGCCGCCGAACGACGTTTTGACTCCCTGGGCGCGCAGGATCGCCACCGCCCTGGCATAGGGCTCGCCGACGACGTTGTAGGTGCTGTTGGAGGCGGGGTCGGCACTGCCGGCTCCCATGCTCAGGGCAGCGGCAGCCGAACCGGCCACCACCGCGGCAATGAGCGCGAGCACGAGCTTTCTCACGGCACGGACCTCCCTGTCTTCATCGAAGATAGCGCAGGAGCGGCCGACAAGCCGCGTCACAAGTTTATCGCCGCAGCTAGGGGAGATGTTTCAGAAGCGTTCCCGGTGGCGTTCCTGCTCGAGTACCGCCTCGACGTCGCCGAGCCGCTTTAACGACGACACCGCCCGGGAAGTGCGCATATTCGCGGCCAGCAAGTCCTGATGCCGGTCGACGAAGGCCCAGTACCCGGCGGTGAACGGACAGGCATCGTCGCCGAGTCGTTTCTTCGGGTCGAAACGGCAACTGCGGCAGTGGTCGCTCATCTTATTGATATAGGCGCCCCCGGAGGTATAGGGCTTGGTGGCCAACAGACCGCCGTCGGCGTGCTGGCTCATACCGATCACGTTCGTCGGCATCACCCAGGCGAAACCGTCGACGAACGAGCTCGCGAACCAGTCGGACAACTCCCGCGGCCGATAACCGCGCTGCAGCCCGTGGCTGCCCAGCACCATCAGCCGTTGGATGTGATGAGCCCAGCCCCGGTCGCGCACGCCGGCCAGGGCCTGACGAAGGCACTCGGCATCCACCGAATCGGCGTCGAGGTCTGCCCACCAGTCGGGCAGCGGGGTGTGCGCGTCGAGGGTGTTGCTATCCAGGTAGTCCGGTCCGAAATGCCAGTACAGCTGCCACATGTACTCGCGCCAGCCCAGGATCTGGCGGATGAACCCTTCGACAGCCGCCAGCGGAGCCGATCCGTCGCGATATGCCGCCTCGGCCGCGTGCACGGCGTCGAGGGGGTGCAGCACGCCGAGATTGAGCGGCACGGACAGCAGCGAGTGCGCCATGGCCCAGTCCGCGCCCATCATGGCGTCCTCATAACGGCCGAACAGTGGCAGCCGCTCGGCGATAAACCGTCGCAGGGCTTCGTCGGCCTCAGTGGGTGTCACCGGGAACAGTCGGGGTCCGTCGATACCGACGGTGTCGAGGTCCATCCGGTCGATATCGCGGCGAACCTGAGCGTCGATCTCATCCTCGACGGGGTGATACGGCGGCGGGGCGCCCAGCGTCGTCGCGCCTTTGGGCGGTGACTCCCGGTTGTCGGTGTCGAAGTTCCACCGTCCGTCCACGGGTTGGTCGCCGTCCATCAGGATCCCGAAGCGGCGACGCTGCTGACGGTAGAAGTCCTCCAGCCGGAACCTCTTGCGGTCACCGGCCCATTGGCTGAACTCGGCGCGCGACAACGCGAAGGTGGGCGTGGGCAGGACCTCAGCCACCAGACCCTCGCCGACCAACCGCCGCACAAACCGGTCCGCATCATGAGAGGTGGGCTCATGCACCAGCACCGGGCGGCCGTAATCTCGCAGCGCCTCGGTATAGCTGTGGGCGCGGATCAGGGTGGCCCGCTCGCCGAGGTCAGCGTGGGCGTGCCGCAGGGCCGACAGTACGAGGTGAACTTTCTGCCGGTGGTAGCGGCGACGCCGGAATGCCGACGTGGCCTCGATCAGCAGGACCGGGCGGTGCGCATGCTCGCCGCCGTAGACGGCAGGCCCGAGTTGGTCGGCGAACAGCCACAGCGGCGTTTCGTCGGTCGTCACCGCGCCGATCCTACTGACCTGGTGTGCGCTGGCTCGGGTTGTCGGATCCGGGGTTGGTTGCGACTCGCAGCGCCTCGGCTAAAGCGGCAGCCCGACGATCGGTAAAGACGTCCTCCAGATATAGCCGGTTGCCGTCCGGCCCGGCCAGCGGCACCCGCCAGTTCGGGTATTCGTCCGTGGTTCCCGGCTGATTCTGGGTACGCCGCTCACCGACCGCATCCGTCAGCGACAGCGCCAGCAGCCGTGACGGTGTGCGCCCCAGATACCGGTAGAGCGCCAGAATCACGTCCTCTTCGGCGGGCTCGCCGCCGCTGTCCGAGGGCAGCAACCCGACCCGGCGCAACTCCGCCTTCCAGGCGGCCTGCTCGGACTGATGGTCAGCGAGTTCCTCGGCCTTGGTGTGGGTGAGCAACCCCAGCGCGTGCCGCAGCTTCACATGCTCACCCGCCAGATAGCCCGGCGTGGGCGGCAGGTCGTGGGTGGTCACCGAGGACAGGCACAGTTCGCGCCAGTGCTCGGCCCGCAGCGGTCCACGGTTGAAGGCGTCGGTTTCAAACCACAGGATCGAGGTGCCCAGCAGGCCGCGGTCGCGCAGATAGTCCCGCACCCACGGCTCGACGGTGCCGAGATCCTCACCCACCACCACCGCGCCGGCCCGATGTGCCTCCAGCGCGACGATGCCGATCATCGCGTCGTGGTTGTACCGGATGTAGGTGCCGTCCGTGGGCGGGGCGCCCTGCGGGATCCACCACAGCCGGAACAGACCGATGATGTGGTCGATCCGCACCCCGCCGGCATGGCGCAGGATAGCGGCGATGAGCGCCCGAAACGGTTGGTAGCCAAGCTCTTCCAGCCGATCCGGCCGCCACGGCGGCTGTGACCAGTCCTGGCCGAGTTGATTGAATTCATCGGGTGGTGCACCTGCATTCACTCCGAGCGCCAGCACGTCCTGCAGTGACCAGGCGTCGGCTCCGGAGGGATGCACACCGACCGCGAGATCATGCATGATGCCCAGTGGCATCCCCGTCCGCAGCGCCTGTGATTGGGCAGAAGCCAGTTGATCGTCGAGTTGCCACTGCAGCCACCGGTGGAAATCGACCGCGCGGTGGTGCCGTGCGGCGAACTCGGTGACCTCCGGGTTGGCCGGGTGCCGCAGGCCGGTCGGCCAGGTGCGCCAGTCGGTGCCGTGTTTCTCGGCCAGCGTGCACCAGGTGGCGAAGTCGTCGATTGCGGTGCCTTCCCGAGCCTTGAAGGCCTTGAAGGCGAGATCGCGGCCGGCCGACCGTGGCACCTGATACACCAGCTTGAGCGCTGTCCGCTTCGCGGCCCAGGCGGCGTCGCGGTCGATGGTGTCGGCCTTGCGGGCCTGCTCCGCGCACGCTTGCTGGAGTTTGTGCACCCGGCGCCGCTTGGGCAGGGCGGCAAACTCCGGGATCGCCTCGACCCGCAGATACAGCGGGCTGACGAAGCGCCGAGAGGTGGGCAGATACGGGGAGGGCTCCATGTGTTTGGTCGGTGCAGCCGCGTGCATTGGGTTGACAAGCACATAGCCGGCCTGGTGCACCGCACCCGCCCATGCGGCGATGTCAGCCAGATCAGTCAGGTCTCCGATACCCCAGGAGCCAGCCGAGGTGACGCTGTAGAGCTGGGCGGCCAGACCCCAGGCGCGCCGGGCGCCCATCCTCGCCGGCAATCCCAGCCAGGCCGGGGTGACGATGAGCGTGGTGTCGCACTCGGCATCCCCGGAGCGCAGATGCACCCGGTGATAGCCCAGCGGAAGATCGCCCGGCAGGACGAAGGATGCCTCACCGACGCGCCGCTCACCGAGGGTGAACGGCGGGGTGAAATTATCTGTCTGCCGGATGTCGGCGCGGACGGTGCCGTCTTCCAGTCGGAGGAACACCTCCGCGGGGTCGCCGTGGGTGACGTGAACCCAGAACGTGGTTTCGGCACCGGAGCGCGTCACGATCGTCGGCGGTAAGCCCCGCGCCCAGTATTGCCGATCCTGTTCGGAAAGTACTGCGGCACAGTCTTTTTCGCTGTCGGTTTTCACGCCGAGCGCGGCCAGCACAGCGACCACCGTCTCTCGATCGACAGCCTTGAGGTTGCCGACCCAGTCGTAGTACTCGGTCGCCACGCCCAATCGGTGAGCGATTTCGGCCAATGCCGGTTCAATCATGGCTGCCATCTTGCTTGGTGAAACGGCGATCAGCGCCACGAACCCGACAATTCGATGGTCAGCACCCCGCAGATGATCAGCGCGATGCCCGCCACCATCAGCGGGGTCAGCCGTTCGGAGAACAAGACCCGGCCGGCCACCGCGACAAGTGCCACGCCGCATGCCGTCCACACGCCGTAGGCGATCCCGACCGGCATGCCCAGTCGCAGGGTCAGCCATAGCAGTGCGAACGAGATGAGGTAGCCGATTACCACCGGGGCGATCCACGCCCGCCTGCGGAATCCATCAGAGGCGCGCATCGACAGCGTCGCGCAGACCTCGACCAGGATCGCGCCCACCAGTGCCAACCACATCATGGCGCGGCCTCCGCCTTCGGGTGCGACCCGAACTCCACCATCAGCACCCCGGCAATGATCATCGCGATTCCGACGACGATCGGCGTGGTGAACGGGTCGTCGAAGATCACCGCGGCGATCGCGGCGATCAGCGCCGTCCCGATCGCGCCCCAGATACCGTAGGCCACCCCAACCGGCACCCCGGCCCGCAGCACCCTGCTGAGCATCAAGAACGCGGTGAAATAACCCACCGCAACCATGATCAGCCACGCCGGGTGGTCCTGGGAGGCCCGCATGGCTAAGGTGCCGGTGACCTCCGCGGCGATCGCGCCGCACAGGAAGCCCCACTTGCGCATGGCCGTCCCCCGGATGGCCCATTCGCCCATCGTCTGGCACCTTTCGCGTCGCTTCAGCAGGATAGCGTCCGGTGCCCGGCGCACTAGACTGCTGACCCTGGAGACCTGGGAGTACGTGGCGATCGCCCGCGACGTCGCCTCAGCGACCACCTGGCGCGACAGGCTGGGCTATGTTTTCGGACCACCCGGGTGGGAGCCCGCCGGCCGTGGCACCATTTCAGCGTGCGCATCGTTTTCGACCGTGACGTCGACTCGCGACTGATCGAACGCGCCCTGGCACCTGCCGTGTTCGGGTCGATGTGGCTGGATATCCCTCGACCCGACTATCCGGGCCTGCCCGGCGCGACGGCATGCGACCTGGTCGTGGTCGGCGGCGGATACACCGGACTGTGGACGGCACTGCATGCCGCCGAGCGCGATCCCGGCGCCACGATCGTGGTGATCGAGGCCGACCGGATCGGTTGGGCGGCATCCGGCCGCAACGGCGGCTTCGTCGATGCCAGCCTCACCCACGGTGCCGAAAACGGAAAGTCGCGCTGGCCCGACGAATTCGACCAACTCGAGCGCCTCGGCCTGGCCAACCTCGTCGGAATGGCCGCCGATATCGACAAATACGACATGGCGGTCGACTGGCAGCGAAACGGCATGCTGGCCGTCGCCACCGAGGCGCATCAGGTGCCCTGGCTGCAGGACGCGGCGGCCGAGGGTCAGGGTCGGTTCCTCGACCAGGCGGCGGTTCGGGCCGAGGTGAACTCACCGACCTATCTGGCCGGACTGTTCTCCCCTGACACCTGTGCGATCGTCGACCCGGCCCGGCTGGTCTTCGAACTCGCGCGCGCCTGCACCGACAATGGTGTGCGGATTCACGAACACACCGAAGCCCGGGGGATCAAGACCGAGGCGGATGGAGTTGCCGTCACCACTGCAGCCGGAACCATCACCGCCAACCGGGTGGTGCTGGCCACGAATGTGTTTCCCAGCCTGCTGCGGCGCAACCGCCTGCGTACCGTTCCGGTGTATGACCACGTGCTCGGCACTGAGCCGCTGACGGCAGAACAACTGGGCCGAATCGGCTGGCGGTCCCGCCAGGGCGTCAGCGACTGCGGCAACCAGTTCCACTACTACCGGCTTTCGGCCGATAACAGGATCCTGTGGGGCGGATACGACGCCATGTACCACTGGGGCCGCCGCGTCGATCCCCGTCACGAGGACCGGCCGGAGTCGTTCCGCAAGATCGCCGCGCACTTCTTCCTTACCTTCCCGCAACTCGAGGATGTTCGGTTCAGCCACCGCTGGGCCGGGCCGATCGACACCAGCACCCGGTTCTGCGCCCACTGGGGACTGGCCGGCCGCGGGCGGATCGCCTACGTCAACGGATTCACCGGGCTGGGTGTGGGAGCGTCCCGGTTCGCCGCCGATGTCTGCCTGGACCTGCTCGACGAGCGCCCCACCGAGCGCACCGAATTGGAGATGGTCCGCACGCGGCCGCTGCCGTTCCCGCCCGAACCGCTCGCCAGTGTCGGTATCGGACTCACCCGGCGGTCTTTGGATCGGGCCGATCACAACGGCGGCCGCCGCAACGTTCTGCTGCGCACCCTGGACCGGCTGGGGCTGGGGTTCGATTCTTAAGCCGGATGTTTGCCACTGTCCACCGGCAGTGTGCATTTCTCCAGTAGGCTCGGCCCCGGTCCGCCCGGGTAAGAGGGCGGTTTAGAGGAGGAATAGACACTCGTGGGAGACACACTCACAGCAGGACAAAAGCTGGTTAAGGGCGATTCGCTGACATCCGGCAATGGCGCGTACACCTTGACGCTGCAGGACGACGGCAACCTCGTCCTGGCGGCGCGCGGCGAGGCGGTGTGGGCCACCGGTACCAACGGCGAGAGCGCCGACCGGGCCGAGGTTCAAAGCGATGGCAACTTCGTGATCTATGCGGGGGAGAGGCCGGTCTGGAACACCGACACCAAGGGTAAAAAGGACGTCAAGCTGGTATTGCAGGACGACCGCAACCTGGTTTTGTACGCCGCCGATGGTGCGGCGTGGAATTCGCGCACCGAGACCGACGCCCCGCCGCCGCCGGAGCCGGTCGCCGAGGTAATCGAGATCGCCCCGGTGGCCAACGAGGTGCGCACGCACACCGTTGTCGCTGGTGACACATTGTTCAACATTGCCAAGCAGTATCTCGGCGATGGCAATCGTTACCAGGAGTTGGCCACTGCCAACGGTATCGCCAACCCCGACCACATCGAGGTCGGACAGCTGATCAGCATCCCCTGACCTGCACTTTAGATCGGTTTACGCCGGACGGCGCGGACCCGCGACACATCGTCGGTAACGACCGGGGCGAAACCCCGATACACAGTCGACACATTGTTGCGACCGCGCCGTTCGCGCGTCCGAGACCGATCGAGGTGTATCTTGACGCGCTTCCTGCGATTTCTCATCCTCGCAGCCGCCGCCGGAGCAGCATTCGCCGCCGCGGTCAGCCCGGCCGCCGCCGCCGAGAACGGCGTCACGGTGTTCCCGGGCATGGAAATTCGCCAGGAATCCACGATGTGCACGCTGGGCTACGTCGATCCGGTCGCACGCATCGCCTTCTCCGCGGGTCACTGCCGCGGCAACGGACCGGTCACCGACCGCAACGGCCGCCTCATCGGCGTGGTCACCACCTCCCGGGATAACACCCCGGACGGTTCGGTCGTGCGGGTCGACCAGGTGATCTCCGACTACGAGACGATCACCCTGGCCGCCGACGTGTCAGTCAGCAATATCCTCCCGGACGGCCGGGCGCTGGTGGCCGACGCCATCGCGCCGCCGGCAATCGGGCAGCCGGTCTGCCACTTCGGCATCGTCACCGGTGAGAGCTGCGGCACCGTCGAACGGGTCAACAACGGCTGGTTCACCATGACCAACGGCATCGTCAGCCAGAAGGGCGACTCCGGCGGCCCGGTCTACGCCATGACCGACAACGGCAAGGCCGTCATCATCGGACTCTTCAACAGCACCTGGGGGCGTCTGCCGGCCGCGGTTTCCTGGCAGGCGACCGGTCAGCAGTTGCGCGAGGACACCGTTGCGGTGAACGCTGCAGTCAACAGCGCGCTCAACAACCCGGTCGTCAACGCCGCCGCCACCCACCACTGATGCGGTAGAACTAGAACACGTTCTAGCCAGGTGGTCACCCTGGCGATATCCTCAGCGGAATGAGCGGACTTGATATCCCGGAGACCGTCGGCGCCGCGACCGTGACCGGTTGGTCTGATGACGTCGACGTCGTGGTGATCGGCTTCGGTATCGGCGGTGGATGCGCTGCGGTGACCGCAGCCGCCACCGGCGCCCGCGTTCTGGTTCTGGAACGGGCCGCCGTGGCCGGCGGGACCACCGCCTTGGCCGGCGGGCACTTCTACCTCGGCGGCGGCACCGCGGTCCAGCAGGCGACCGGTCACCCCGACAGCGCCGAGGAGATGTACAAGTACTTGGTCGCGATGTCGCGCGAACCCGAACACGACAAGATTCGCGCCTACTGCGAGGGCAGCGTCGAGCATTTCAACTGGCTCGAGGATCTCGGCATCGCCTTCGAGCGCAGTTACTACCCCGAAAAAGCGGTGATCCAACCCGGTACCCAGGGCCTGATGTACACCGGCAACGAGAAGGTGTGGCCGTACAGGGACATGGCCGCCCCGGCGCCGCGCGGACACAAGGTGCCGGTGCCCGGCGACACCCAGGGTGCGGCCATGGTGATCGACCTGTTGGTGAAGCGGGCCGCTGACCTCGACATCGAGATCCGCTACGAGACCGGCGCGACGAACCTGGTGACCCAGGACGGCCACGTCGTCGGGGTGTCGTGGAAGCGATTCGGCGAGACCGGAACCATCCGGGCCAGGGCGGTGGTGATCGCCGCGGGCGGGTTCGTGATGAATCCGGAGATGGTGGCGAAGTTCACCCCGGAACTCGCCGAGAAGCCGTTCGTTCTCGGTAACACCTACGACGACGGTCTGGGCATCCGACTTGGCGTCTCCGCGGGCGGTGCCACCAAACACATGGAGCAGTCCTTCATCACCGCTCCGGTCTATCCACCGGCGATCCTGCTGACCGGGCTGATCGTCAACAAACTGGGTCGGCGGTTCGTGGCCGAGGAGTCCTACCATTCCCGCACCGCGGGTTTCGTGATGGAGCAGCCGGATCACGCCGCGTTCCTGATCGTCGACGAGGATCATCTGCAGCGTCCGGAGTTCCCGCTGATCAAGTTCATCGACGGTTACGAGACCGTCGCGGAGATGGAGACCGCGCTGGGAATTCCCGCCGGGAATCTCGTCGCGACCCTGGAAAACTATAACAAGCATGCGGCCGTGGGTGCGGATCCCGAATTTCACAAACAGCCGGAATACCTTGCGCCACAGGACAAAGCGCCGTGGGCAGTGTTCGACCTGTCGCTGGGCAAGGCGATGTACTCCGGCTTCACCGTCGGCGGGCTGGCCACCAATGTTGACGGCCAGGTCTTGCGTGCGGACGACCAGGTGATCGACGGACTGTACGCCGCCGGAACCTGTGCGTCGAATATCGCCCAGGACGGCAAGGGCTACTCCAGTGGCACCCAACTCGGCGAGGGCTCATTCTTTGGAAGGCGGGCAGGCGCGCACGCGGCGGCGGGCGCAGACGATACAGCGCACGCGGCGGCGGGCGCAGACGATACAGCGCACGCGGCGCGTCACACCTGAGCGGGTTCGCGGTCCACTTCCCACCCGCCGTCACCGAGCAGTCGCAGGTGACGGTTGTGATGTTTCTTGACGGTGTTGCGGTGGGTGACCGACACCATGATGGTCTTCGGTAACCGGGTGCGCAGCAGTCGGTACAGGGTGAACTCCTGACCCTCGTCGAGAGCTGAGGTGGACTCGTCGAGGAAGATCACCGCCGGTTCCTGCAGCAGCACCCGGGCGAATGCGACGCGCTGCTGCTCGCCGGGTGAGAGTGTCTTGGACCAGTCGATATCCTCGTTGAGCCGAGTGCCGAGGTGACCCAGTGACACCTCGTCGAGTGCGGCGATCAGTTTCTCGTCGCCGATGTCCGCCGCATCATCGGGGTAACACAGCACCGACCGCAGATCGCCGAGCGGCAGATACGGCACCTGGGACAGGAACATCGCGTCGCGGGCGCCGCCGGGTTGACGTACGGTGCCGCTGGCATACGGCCACAACCGCGCGATACTGCGCAGCAAGGTGGTCTTGCCGGCGCCGGAGGGCCCGGTGATCATCAACGAGTCGCCCGGCTCCAGGCGCAGATCGAGTGGTTCGAGTAATTGTCGGCCGGCCGGGTTGCGGACCTCTAGATCGTCGAATTCCAGTGCGCCGTCTGGACTTTCGGCCGCCATCAGCCGAGGCATCTGCCTGGCCTGGTCGTTGGCTTCGACCAGACCGTCGAGCCGGATGATGGTGGCCCGGTAGGAGGCGAATGAGTCATAGACGGACCGGAAGAACGACAGTGAGTCGTGCACGTTGCTGAAGGCGGCGGCTGACTGCGTGACGTCGCCGAAGGTGATCTGGCCGCGGAATAAGCGCTGCGCCTGCACGATCAGCGGAAGCGGGTTGATGATCTGGGAGATCGCCTGATTCCACCCGAGCAGTGTCAGGCTCCGTGCCACGAAACCGCGGTAGTTGGCGATCACGGCACGGAAACGTGTTCGCAGCACGGCCTTTTCGGCCCGCTCGCCCCGGTAGAAACTGATCGCCTCGGCCGCGTCGCGCATCCTCACCAGCGCATACCGGAATGCCGCATTGGTCATCTCGTTGCGGAAGCTGAACCGGATCAGCGGTCGGCCGATCCAGAACGCGATCACCGTAGTGGCGAACACGTAGGCCAGGGCGATCCAGAACAGCGCATGTCCGAGGGTGAATCCGAACAGCGTCAGCGGCCCGGACAGACCCCACAGGATCGGGGTGAACGCCACCACCGATACCAGCGAGTTGATCGCGCCGAACAGCAATGTCGCCGAGGTTCCCACCGTCGGGGTGTTGGTGCCCTGCCCGGTGCACCCGGTGAACGAGTCGATGTCGAGTTGGATGCGCTGATCCGGATTGTCGACCGGGTGGTCCAGGAACCGGCCGCGATAGAACGCGTCACCGGAGACCCAGTCGGAGGTCAGGCGCTCGGTCAGCCAGACCCGCCACCGGATGATGAATCGCTGCATCAGATAGATGTCGAGCAGATACCGGCTGATGTAGACGGCCGCGATCAGACCGAAGGTGATGATCGCAGCCCAGAAACCGGAGACGCCGGATTCGCGCACGGCGCCATTGCCGGCCGCGTTTCCCTCGAAAGCCACCTGTAGCGCGGAATAGAGGTCGTTGGCCTGGTAGCTCAGCAGCACGTCGAGTCGCACCGAGATGAGCGTCGAGAACAGCAGCACGCCCAGCCACGCCCACACCACCACGGCGTCGCGACCGCGGAAGTAGTCGCCGGTAACGCGCCAGAACTGCCGTCCCCAGGTGGTGTACCGGGCCAGCAGGACCAGCACCGCCACCGCCACCGCCGCGGTGATCACCCAGGCCTTGGCTGCCCACAGCAGGGAGTCCGGGATCGCGTTGGCCCAGTCCAGCGAGGGCTTGAACAATTCCATACGGCTTCTCCTGCGGCGCTAGACCGTCACCGGTGCGGCGGGTTCCACTCCGCCCAGTCGCCACGCACCCTCGCCCAGCAACTCGAGGTGACGTCGGTGATGTCGCTCCACACTCGGCCGGTGGCTGACGCTCACCAGAATCGTGTTCGGCAACTCGGTCCGCACCAGGTCGTACACCGCATATTCCAGACCCTCGTCGAGTGCGGAGGTGGCCTCGTCGAGGAAGACCGCCCTGGGCTTGTTGAGCAGCACCCTGGCGAACGCCACCCGTTGCTGTTCACCCGGCGAGAGCACCTTCGCCCAGTCCTGCACCTCATTGAGCCGGCCGGTCAGCTGCGACAGCGCGACCCTGGTCAAGGTCCGCTGCAGGTCCTCGTCGGAGATCTCACCGGCACTGGCCGGATAGGACACCACGGTGCGGAGGTCACCCAGCGGCACATAGGGCAGCTGTGACAGGAACATGGTCTGGTGTCCGTCCAGCGGGCGGATCACGGTGCCGGAGGTGTACGGCCACATCTGGGCGAGGCTACGCAGCAGTGTCGTTTTACCCACGCCCGAAACCCCGGTGATCACCAGTCCCTCACCGGGTTCCAGCCGCAGATCGAGCGGATCCACCAGTTGGCTGCCACTGGGTGTGCGGACTTCGACCCTGTGTAGCTCCACCGACCCGTCGGTACTGGGATGAGTTTCCAGGCGGGGCAACTCGCGGGTGATCTGGTTGGTCTCGACCATTCCGTGCAGCCGGATGATGGATGCGCGGTACGCCGCGAACGAGTCGTAGGCGTTGCGGAAGAACGACAGTGAATCGCTGATGGTGGAGAACGCGCTCGACGATTGCGTCACGTCGCCGAAGGTGACCTCGCCGG
Source organism: Mycolicibacterium sp. (assembly GCF_016462945.1). Taxonomy (GTDB): domain Bacteria; phylum Actinomycetota; class Actinomycetes; order Mycobacteriales; family Mycobacteriaceae; genus Mycobacterium. The sequence continues at coordinate 20,588 of NZ_JAEMSG010000004.1, forward strand.
CGAACAGTCGCGGCGCCTGAACCAACAGCGGCAGCGGGCTGATGATCTGGCTCATCGTGAGGTTCCAGCCGGTCAGACCGATGGTGCGGCGGACGAAGGCACGGTAATTGTCAATGATCGCGTCGTACCGACGCCGCAACAGGCCACGTTCGACGTTCTCACCGCGGTAGAAGCCGATTGCCTCGGCCGCGTCGCGAAGGCGCACCAATGCATAGCGGAATGCAGCGTTGGTGGCCTCGTTGAGAAAACTCAGCCGGACCAGCGGCCGGCCGATGTAGAACGCGACGAATGTCGCGAAGAACACGTAGATGAACGCAACCCAGAACAGGGCCCGGTCCAGGGTGATCCCGAACAGCGTCACCGGGCCGGACAGCGCCCACAGGATTGGTATGAAAGACACCACGTTGGACACCGAACTGATGGCACCGAACACCAACATGCTTGCGGAGCCCACCATCGGCGAGTTGGGGCTTGCGCCGACCCCGGTGGTGAATACATCGACGTCCTGCTGGATGCGCTGGTCGGGGTTGTCGGTGTCGGTGTCGGTGAACCGGGTTCGGTAGTACGCGCGGTCCGACAGCCAATCTCCGGTGAGTCGGTCGGTGAGCCAGGTACGCCACCTGATGATGAAGCGCTGGGTCAGGTAGATGTCGAGCATCACCCGACTGACGTAGATGGTCGCCAGGACCGCGAAGACCACCAGGGATATCCAGAATCCGTGGATGGCCGAGTCGCGGGCCATCGGGTCGCTGGCGCCGCGGGCGGTGAACGCCATCTGCAGCGCCTCGAAAAGGTCATTGCCCTGGTAGCTGAGCAACACGTTGAGGCGCACCGCGATCATGGTCGAGAGCAGCAGTACGGCCAGCCAGACCCAGATCATCAGGCTCTGACGGCCGGTGAAGTAACCCCCGGTGACCCGCCAGTACTGCCGGCCCCACGGGGTGAACCGGCCCAGCAGGACCAGGACCATCATCGTCAGCGCCGCGGCGATTGCCCAGGCTTCCAGAATCCACACCAGTGATGGGACCAGTTCATGCGCCCAGTCCCGCGACGGCGTATAGGTGTCCACAGCGATTTCCTCCCTGCAGGCGCGGGCTACGTCCTTCGGGCAAGCTACCGCAGCAGCGTGTCCCGGGCTGTCGCCGGTACCGTTGAGCCCGTGGCGAAGACTTCCAGGACCGGCGTATCCGGCCAGAGCCGCTTGAGCCGGGGATTCTGGCGGCTGCTCGGCGCGACCGATGAGAAGGTCAAGGCGCACTCGATGGCGGAGGTATCGGCGGCGGCCGAGTTCACCGACAAGGCCGAAGGGCTCGAACCCGAGCAACTGGCCAAGGCGGCCCGGCTGCTGAACCTCGAAGACCTGGCCGATTCCGCGGATGCCCCGCAGTTCCTGGCCATCGCTCGGGTGGCCGCCGAACGGGCCACCGGCCTGCGACCCTTCGACGTCCAACTGCTCGGCGCCCTGCGCATGATGGCCGGGGATGTCATCGAGATGGGCACCGGCGAGGGCAAGACGCTATCCGGTGCGATCGCCGCCGCCGGGTACGCACTTGCGGGCCGCAATGTCCACGTCGTGACCATCAACGACTACCTGGCCCGCCGAGATGCCGAGTGGATGGGCCCGCTCATCGAGGCCATGGGTCTGACGGTCGGGTGGATCACCGCCGACTCGACTCGTGCGGAACGTCGCGCCGCCTACCGGTGCGATGTCACCTATGCCTCGGTCAATGAGATCGGCTTCGATGTGCTGCGCGACCAGTTGGTCATCGATGTCACCGATCTGGTGTCGCCCAACCCCGATGTCGCGATCATCGACGAGGCCGACTCGGTTCTGGTGGATGAGGCACTCGTACCGCTGGTGCTGGCCGGCACCACGCACCGGGAGACACCCAAACTGGAGATCGTGCGTCTGGTGGGCGAACTCGTCGCCGACCGGGATGCCGACGACTACTTCGCCACCGACGATGACAGCCGCAACGTGCACCTCACCGATGCCGGCGCCCGGAGGCTCGAGAAGGCGCTCGGCGGTATCGACCTTTATGCCGAGGAGAATGTCGCCACCACGCTGACCGAGATCAATGTCGCCCTGCACGCACACGTGCTATTGCAGCGCGATGTGCACTACATCGTCCGCGACGGTGCGGTCCAGCTGATCAACGCCTCCCGCGGCCGGATCGCCGCGCAGCAACGCTGGCCGGACGGCCTGCAAGCGGCCGTCGAGGCCAAGGAGGGGATCGAGACCACCGAAACCGGCGAGGTGCTCGACACCATCACTGTGCAGGCGCTGATTAATCGCTATCCGACGGTCTGCGGGATGACGGGTACCGCGCTGGCCGCCGGTGAGCAGCTGCGGCAGTTCTACAAGCTGGCGGTCTCATCGATCCCGCCCAACACACCCAACGTCCGAGTCGATGAGTCGGATCGGGTCTACATCACCGCCGCGGCCAAGAATGAGGCCAGCATCGATCACATCATCGAGCGCCACGCCACCGGCCAGCCGATCCTGGTCGGCACCCAGGACGTCGCCGAGTCGGAGGATCTGCACTCCCGGCTGCTGCGTCGCGGGGTTCCGGCGGGGGTGCTCAATGCCAAGAACGACGAGGAGGAGGCCCGGGTCATCGCCGAGGCTGGCAAGCTCGGCGCGGTGACGGTCTCGACCCAGATGGCCGGCCGGGGCACCGATATCCGACTGGGCGGATCCGATGAGGCCGACCACGATGACGTGGCGGAACTGGGCGGGCTCCATCTAATCGGCACCGGACGTCACCGCACTGAGCGGTTGGACAATCAGCTGCGCGGCCGGGCCGGCCGCCAGGGCGACCCGGGCTCGTCGGTGTTCTTCGCCAGCTGGGAGGACGATGTCGTGGCCGCCCATCTCGAGCCGGGGAAGCTGCCCAACGATTGCGATGAGACCGGGCGCTCCGCAAGCGCGAAGGCCACGGGCCTGTTGGATCATGCCCAGCGGGTGGCCGAGGGTCGGCTGCTCGACGTGCACGCCAACACCTGGCGGTACAACCAGTTGATCGCCCAGCAGCGGGCGATCATCGTCGAACGCCGCAACGCCCTATTGAGCACACCTACCGCTCGCGAGGAGTTGCGGGAGCTCGCGGCGGAACGCTACGACGAACTCGTCGAGGAGCTGGCGGGCTCGGACATCGGTGCCGAGGATGAACTGGAGCGGATCTGCCGGCAGATCATGCTCTTCCACCTTGACCGCGGCTGGGCGGATCACCTCGCCTATCTCTCCGATATCCGCGAGAGCATCCATTTGCGCGCGCTTGGACGGCAGAACCCGCTCGATGAGTTTCACCGGCTGGCCGTCGACGCGTTCGCGAACCTTGCCGCCGACGCCATCGAGGCCTCCCAGCAGACTTTCGAGACCGCCAACATCCTCGTCGACGAACCCGGGCTGGATCTGTCCAAGCTCGCCCGGCCGACCTCGACATGGACCTATATGGTTCACGACAATCCGCTCCGGGACGACACGCTGTCGGCACTGAGCCTGCCCGGGGTGTTCCGCTAGATGCAGCACCGGGTGCTGACGTTCCCGAACGTGCTCAGCGTGATCCGGTTGCTGCTTTTGCCGGTGTTCGGTTATCTGCTCCTGGCCCGGGGCGCCTACGGCCCGTCGGTGGCGATCCTGATGTTCAGTGGCGTTTCGGACTGGGCCGACGGCAAGATCGCCCGCCTGGTTCCCAATCAGTCCTCGCGGCTGGGGGAGTTGCTCGACCCGTTGGTCGACCGGATCTACATGGCGGCGGTGCCGGTGATTCTGGCCCTGGCCGGTGTAGTGGGTTGGTGGGTGGTGGGAATTCTGATCGGCCGTGACGCGGTACTCGCCGCAACGCTACCCATGGTGCGCAGCCGGGGTATCGCAGCGCTTCCGGTGACCTATGCCGGCAAGGCCGCCACGTTCTCGTTGATGTCCGGCTTCCCGCTGATTCTGTTGGGGCAGTGGGACTCCGGCTGGAGCCGGGTGGTCGGCGCGTGCGGTTGGGCGTTCCTGATCTGGGGCACCTACATGTACCTGTGGTCGGCGGTGCTGTATCTGCTCCAAGTTCGTCTGGTGCTGGGCCGATTGCCGAAAGTTCACGGTGACGTCGCCCCGCGCTGAGACTTGCGGCAACCGAAACCCCGCCAATACGCTTTGCCCGGCTAATAAGACCTAATGAGACCCAGTCACATCAGAACCACGTCAACAAGGAGTCCCGTGAGCGACATCCCCGCCGAACTGCGCTACACCGCCGAGCACGAGTGGGTTCACCGCACGGGCGCGGACATCGTGCGGGTCGGCATCACCGACTTCGCGCAGTCATCCCTCGGTGACGTCGTCTACGTGCAGTTGCCCGAGGTCGGTACCGAGATCATCGCCGGTGAGTCGTTCGGGGAGGTCGAGTCCACCAAGTCGGTGTCCGACCTCTACGCGCCGGTATCGGCGACGGTGTCAGCGGTCAACACCGAACTGGAGGGCGACCCCCAGTTGGTCAACTCCGATCCCTACGGCCGGGGGTGGCTCTTGGAGCTGCGGGCGGGCGGCGATACCCTCGATCAAGGGCTGGCGGCGCTGCTCGACGCTGATGCCTATCGAGGCACACTCACATAAAACTGTGGTTGTGGGGGTGCGGCGATCCATGGGCGGTACGGTCAGTCTCAACGATGGCGAGGAGTAGCGGGTGACGGAAATGGACCGGCAATCGGGGGTCGGCGACGCCGCCGACGAGGTCACCGTGGAGACGACGTCCGTCTTCCGCGCGGACTTTCTCAGCGATCTCGACGCCCCGGCCAGTCCCGCCGGTGAAGCCTCGGTGTCTGGCGTCGAGGGCCTGCCCGTGGGTGCGGCACTGCTGGTGGTCAAGCGTGGCCCCAACGCGGGATCCCGCTTCCTGCTCGACCAGCCGACGACCTCGGCGGGGCGCCATCCGGATTCCGATATCTTCCTCGACGATGTCACCGTCAGCCGTCGGCACGCTGAGTTCCGGTTGGACTCCAGCGAGTTTCAGGTGGTCGATGTCGGCAGCCTCAACGGCACCTACGTGAATCGCGAACCCGTCGATTCGGCCGGTCTGGCAAACGGCGACGAGGTGCAGATCGGCAAGTTCCGGCTGGTATTCCTGACCGGCCCGAGACTGGCCGGCGATGACGGTGTTGCGGGGAGCTAGTGAGCGCCCCGGATAGTCTCGGGCCGGCCGGGATGTCGATCGGAGCGGTGCTCGATCTGCTGCGGCCGGGCTTCCCCGACGTGACGATCTCCAAGATCCGGTTTCTCGAGGCCGAGGGTCTGGTCACGCCGGAGCGCAGCCCGTCGGGCTATCGGAGGTTCACCGCCTATGACGCCGCCCGGCTGCGATTCATCCTGACCGCCCAGCGCGACCAGTACCTGCCGCTCAAGGTCATCAAGGCCCAACTCGACGCCCAACTCGACGCCCAACTCGACGCCCAACTCGACGTCCAACCCGACGGTGAACTGCCGCGCCAGGACCCGCCGCCTCGGGCCCCGTGGCTGGTGGCGGTGGGCGAGGGCGACGAGCGGGAACGGGTCCGGGACAACATCCCCGCCGGACCCGCGCCGGTGCGACTGAGCCGAGAGGACCTGCTGGAACGCTCCGGTGTCGCGGAGCAGCTCATCACCGCGTTGCGCAAGGCCGGGATCATCACCACGGGTCCGGGCGGATTCTTCGATGAGCACGCGATCGTGATCGCGCAGTGTGCAGCAGCGCTGGCGGAGTACGGCATGGAACCCCGGCACCTGCGGGTGTTCCGTTCGGCGGCCGACCGGCAGTCCGACCTGATCGCACAGATCGCCGGGCCGGTAGGCAAGGCCGGTACGACCGGTGCCCGCGATCGCGCAGATGACCTGGCCCGGGAGGTGGCGGCGCTGGCGATCACCCTGCACACCGCACTGATCAAATCCGCTGTCCGCGACGTACTGGACCGGTGAGGACTAGACTCGGCCAGACTGTTTGGGAACACTGATCGGTTACCGGTACTTGCGGGCGGAGGTTGGACACAGATGGCGGAGGTTCTCCTAGTCGGCGTCCAATTCCAGCAGCCCACCAATCAGCCGGTTCTGATGCTGCGGGAGACAGTCGGCGATCGCATCCTGCCGATCTGGATCGGCAATGTTGAGGCACAGGCGATCATCCTGGAGCAACAGGGAGTCGAGCCGCCCCGCCCGATGACCCACGATCTTTTCCGCGATGTCATTGGCGCCCTTGGACATTCGCTGAAAGAGATCCGGATCGTGGATCTGCGCGAGGGCACCTTCTACGCCGACCTGGTATTCGAGAACGATGTGCGGGTGTCGGCACGGCCGTCGGACTCGATTGCACTGGCGGTACGGATGGGGGTGCCGATCCACGTCGAGGATGCGGTTCTCGATGAGGCCGGTCTGCTGATGCCGGAAGACTCCGATGAGGAATCGTCCGGTGTGCTCCGCGAAGACGAGGTCGAGAAATTCAAGGAATTCCTCGACAGTGTCTCGCCGGATGATTTCAAGGCCACCTGAACGGCCAGTACAGATCACGGATGAGTCTCATCTGAGGCGTCGGCTCCCCGACACGCCAACCGGATGCCGCAAAGCCGACCCGCCGACGGCCATACTTTCCTTGGCCGTCTCCCACGATCATGCCTCGGCAAGGCGTATGCTCAGAGCACTCTGGGCAGCACCGCGGTCGGTGGGACGGTCAGCGGGCCATTGGTCGGAACGGCGAGAGGAAGCATCGTGGGCGACGAGCCGCGTCAGGAAGAACTTGACCTTGCTGTCCCCGCCGGAGTCCTCGAAGTCAGTGAGCCCGTCCAGGCCGGTCTGTTCCCCGATGATTCGGTACCCGACGAGCTGATCGGCTACCGGGGGCCCAGCGCCTGCCAGATCGCCGGGATCAGCTACCGCCAACTGGACTACTGGGCCCGCACCTCGCTGGTCGTCCCGTCGATCCGCAGCGCGGCCGGCTCGGGCAGCCAGCGGCTCTACTCATTCAAAGACATCCTCGTCCTCAAGATCGTGAAGCGACTGCTCGACACCGGGATCTCGCTGCACAACATTCGAGTCGCGGTCGACCATCTGCGCAAGCGTGGCGTGCAGGATCTGGCCAATATCACCCTGTTCTCCGACGGAACCACCGTCTACGAGTGCACCTCGGCTGAGGAAGTCGTCGATCTACTTCAGGGCGGACAGGGCGTGTTCGGCATCGCGGTCAGCGGAGCGATGCGCGAGCTCACCGGCGCGATCGCCGAGTTCCCGGGCGAGCGGGCCGACGGCGGCGAGTCGATCGCCGCACCTGAGGACGAGCTGGCCTCGCGACGCAAGAGTCGCGACCGCAAGATCGGCTGACCTCCCACCCCTTCTCGCCACCCCTTCTCGCGAGCAGACAGAAACTCGCACGTTTGCGGCCCCGCCGGTGCGACTTTGCGTCTGCTCGCGACTAGACTCAGGGTTGCATCGACCTCGAGCGGGAGAGTTCCGTGGCAGCCAGCCCCGGACGCCGAAGGAGCAGCACCTCTCCGTCAATCTCTCAGGCACCCGGACCGCGTTGAGACCCGATGCCTCTGGAAAGCGGTGGCCGCGCGCGGTCACCCGCCGACGGGGAAAGGCCCGCGGTCCGATCTGGAACGCGGGCTGAATCTCTCAGGCACCAACGACAGAGGGAGGGGACGCCACACTGACGGCTGCGTCCGCCTGAGTCAGGGAGTGCCCGTGTCTGATAGCCACACCGATTCCGCCTTTGCCGCACGCCATATCGGCGTGGACTCGCCAGCCCTGGTCACCATGCTGGGCGTCATCGGAGTCGGATCGCTCGAGGAGTTGGCGGCGAAAGCGCTGCCGGCCGGCATCTTCGACGCACCGGGCAGTGAGGGTGTGGCACCGGGCCTGGAGACCCTGCCGGCGCCGATCAGCGAATACCAGATGCTGGCCGAACTGCGGGCGCTGGCCGACTCCAACACCGTCGCCGTTTCGATGATCGGGCAGGGCTATTACGACACGCTGACGCCGCCGGTGCTGCTGCGCAACATCCTGGAGAACCCAGCGTGGTACACGGCCTACACGCCGTATCAGCCGGAGATCAGCCAGGGCCGGCTGGAGGCGATACTGAATTTCCAGACCATGGTCGCTGACCTCACCGGTCTCGATCTGGCCAATGCCTCGATGCTCGACGAAGGTACCGCGGCGGCCGAGGCGATGACCCTGATGCATCGGGCGGTCCGCGGATCGGCGAATCGGCTGGCCGTCGATGAAGACCTGTTCACCCAGACCGCCGCCGTGCTGGCCACCCGGGCCGAACCGCTCGGCATCGAGATCGTCACCGCCGATCTTCGCAACGGTCTGCCCGACGGCGAGTTTTTCGGGGTGATCGCACAGGTGCCCGGCGCCAGCGGCCGAGTCACCGATTGGTCGAAACTCGTCGGGCAGGCCCACGAGCGTGGTGCTCTGGTGGCCCTCGGTGCCGACCTGCTGGCGCTCACGGTGATCACCCCGCCCGGTGAGATTGGAGCCGATATCGCATTCGGCACCGCCCAACGCTTCGGTGTGCCGATGGGATTCGGCGGTCCCCACGCCGGCTACCTCGCGGTGCACACCAATCACGCCCGCCAGTTGCCGGGCCGGTTGGTCGGGGTGTCGCTGGACGCTGACGGCGCATCGGCCTACCGGCTGTCGTTGCAGACTCGCGAACAACACATCCGCCGGGATAAGGCCACCTCCAACATCTGTACCGCCCAGGTGCTGCTGGCTGTGATGGCCGCCATGTACGCCAGCTATCACGGCGCCGACGGGCTGACCGATATCGCCCGCCGGGTGCACGGTCACGCCCGGACCGTGGCGGCCGGACTGGATGCGGCCGGTATCGACGTGGTGCACGAGAGTTTCTTCGATACCGTGCTGGCGCACGTGCCCGGACAGGCCACGGCGATCCAGGCCGCAGCCAAGGAGCACGGTTTCAACATTTGGCGTGCCGATGACGATCACGTCTCGGTGTCCTGCGATGAAATAACTACCGATGAGCACGTCGCCGTTGTCTTGCGAGCCTTTGGCGCTAAGGTTGCCGGTGACTATGCCGGGCCCGAGATCGACACTCGCACAACGGTTTTCCTGACCCATCCGGCATTTACCCGCTACCGCACCGAAACCTCCATGATGCGCTATCTGCGCGCACTGTCCGACAAGGATATCGCGCTGGATCGAAGTATGATCCCGCTGGGCTCGTGCACCATGAAGCTCAACGCAGCCGCCGAAATGGAGTCGATCACCTGGCCGGAGTTCGGCCGCCTGCACCCGTTCGCCCCGGCCGGTGACGCGACCGGTCTGAGACGACTGATCGCCGATCTGCGGGGCTGGCTGACGGGGATAACCGGTTATGACGATATTTCGTTGCAGCCCAACGCCGGATCCCAGGGGGAGTATGCGGGTCTGTTGGCCATTCGCGGCTACTATGCGGCGCGCGGAGAGACCCAACGCGACGTGTGTCTGATCCCGTCGAGTGCGCACGGCACCAATGCCGCCTCGGCGGCGCTGGCCGGCATGCGGGTGGTGGTGATCGGCTGCCGCGATAACGGTGACGTCGACCTCGATGATCTGCGGGCCAAGGTGGCCGAGAACGCCAGCGCGCTGGCGGCGTTGATGATCACCTACCCGTCCACCCATGGCGTATTCGAGCAGGACCTTGCCGAGATCTGCGCGGCGGTGCATGACGCGGGTGGTCAGGTCTATGTCGACGGGGCCAACCTCAACGCTCTGGTGGGTCTGGCCCGGCCGGGTAGGTTCGGCGGCGATGTGAGCCATCTGAACCTGCACAAGACGTTTTGCATCCCGCACGGCGGGGGTGGACCTGGAGTCGGGCCGGTGGCCGTGCGCTCACACCTTGCGCCCCACCTGCCCGGCCATCCGCTGGCCCCGGAGCTGCCGCACGGACACCCGGTGTCGTCGGCACCCTACGGTTCGGCGTCGATCCTGCCGATCACCTGGGCCTACATTCGGATGATGGGAGCGGTCGGGCTGCGCGCGGCCAGCCTGACCGCGATCGCCTCGGCCAACTACGTCGCCCGCCGTCTCGACGAGTACTACCCGGTGCTCTACACCGGCGAGAACGGCATGGTGGCCCACGAGTGCATCCTGGATCTGCGGCCCATCACCAAAGCCACCGGCGTCACGGTCGACGATGTGGCAAAACGTTTGGCGGACTACGGTTTCCACGCACCGACCATGAGCTTCCCGGTGGCCGGCACCCTCATGGTCGAGCCAACCGAGAGCGAGAGTCTGGCCGAGGTGGACGCGTTCTGCGAGGCGATGATCGCCATCCGCGCCGAAATCGATCAGGTGGGCTCGGGTCACTGGCCCGCCGAGGACAACCCGCTGCACAATGCTCCGCACACCGCCGAGTGCCTGCTGGTCGAGCGGTGGGACCACCCGTACACGCGTGCGCAGGCGGCCTACCCGTTGGGCACGGCCTTCCGGCCCAAGGTGTGGCCGTCGGTGCGGCGCATCGACGGGGCCTACGGCGACCGCAACCTGGTGTGCTCGTGTCTGCCGGTGGCAGCCTTCGCCTGATTTATCAGGACAGCAGTCGGGCGATCACGCCGACCAGATCAGGGGAGTCGGAGGTGGCGATCTCCTGATAGCTGCCACCGGAAAGCTGGGTCACTGCCTCCCAGACGGGACGGTCTGGGTCACCGCCGAAGTCAATGACGTTGATCGTGACCGGACGGTTCGGGTCGGCAGCGGACTGGAGATAGTTCTGCAGGCCCGCTCCATCCAGGGTCTTGTCAGTGTGCGGCCCCTGGGTGATGACCAGAATCGAATTCGGTTGTCCCGGGCGGTAGTTCGCGAGCGCATCGGTGTAGGCGCGGGGCAGCGTCGTAAACGACACCGCGCCGCCACCGGTCGGTGTCAGCCCGTCGAGTAATCCGGTCAACGCTGCCGAACGGGGCTGCCCGCCCACATCATCTGATAGCGGGCCGGTGGGCACCACGGGGCGACTGTCGGCGCCGTCGAACGTCCATAGTCCGACGACGGCGCCGGGCGGCAGAGCGCGGATGCGGTTGCTCAGGGCGGCAGCCACATTGGCCAGCCGAGGTCGGCCGCCTTCGTCACCGGTAAGGCCCTGGCCGAGGACCACGGTGGTCGTGGATGCTGCCGCCGGCGTGACCGCAGCCGCAATCGCGGCCCGCGTGGCATCGTCGGCCACCGGCAGGGTCGCGGCGAGGGCCGGGAATCCCACGACGTCGTTGCCGGGCGGGGTTGTGCCCTGGGCCCGAAATCCGGCCTTCGCCAGTACGTCGAGTTGTTCGGGCTTGGCCATGAACCGGGCGAACTCGCTGGCGGCGCTCTGCTGCTCTTCGGACAGCCAGTCCCCGGCCAGTAGGACGGTGGGGAAGTCGGCGACGGCGACCGGGCCGGCGGGGATCCACTCCGCGACGGTGTTCTTGGCGTCCGGCAGCTCCGACGCCCGGCTGAACAGTTGTTGTTCGGTCAGCGCCACGGCATGAACCGCGGCCGCGGCCGGGTCTCCGGGCGCGATCAGTGCGTTGAAGGCCCCGGCGGCAGTGTTATCGGCAAGCCGAGGTTGTCCGCCCAGCAGCGCACTCACCGGTCCCAGTCCGGCGGTGGGGGGCGCATCGGGCGGTGCCGAAGACGTCGCGACGGCTTCGGCTGCCAGATAGGTGGCGTCGCTGGCGCCGTCGATCGGCAGGGCCAGCCGCAGGGAGCCCCATCCGGGCAGATTCATGACGTCCAACGCGGCCGGGTTGGTCTGCAGCGGGGGCAGTGCCGCCCACGTCTGCTGACCCAGCGCCTCGGCGAGGGGCGGCCGAACTGCCAGCACCACGGGCGAGGTGACCAGAGACCGGGCGTCGCTGACGATCTGCTTTCCGGCCAGTGCCTGCAGTCGCGCCGACGGAATTGAACTCGCGGGGATCCACAGTGCCGGACGCTCACCGAGTTCGGTCGGCCAGGTGCCGGCCAAGCCCTCGATGACGGCACGTGAATCAGACGGTGTGACAACAATATTGATGCACTTATCGCCAACCGGCGTTGCCTCGCCATTGTAGGTGTCCGCGAACGCCCTGACGTGGTCGGCGATTGCCGAGTCGGCGATAACCGCGACGGTCGCGGTGCCCTGCATGCATTTCTGGGCTGCTTCCTGAGAGCGGCGCGACATCGCGTCGCCGAAGAAACGCCACAGGATCACCCCGCCGATCAGCACCACCACCGCAATCAGGGCCGCGATCACCCCGTTGCTCACCCCGCGACGGGTGGCGTCGCTCCGGCGGCGCCGGCCCTGCCAACCGCCACCTGAGCGCGGGATCCGGCCGCTGGAGTCGTCACCGGGGGATTCGGTGGGTTCGCCAAAGGATTCCCCGGGAGCGGGCATGCTGTGTCTGCCCATCTAGTGATCCCGGCTCTGGCCGTTGGCAGCCTTGTACTCGCGGCGGCGCCGGTGCAGGATCGGCTCGGTATAGCCGTTGGGCTGCGTCGCCCCGGTGAGGACGAGTTCCTGGGCGGTCTGGAAGGCGATACTGCCCTCCGGGTCGAGCGCCATCGGACGGTAGTCCGGATCGTCGCTGTTCTGCTGGTCGACCACCGCTGCCATCCGCCGCAGACTCGACGTGACGTCGTCGGCGGTGATGACACCGTGTCGCAGCCAGTTGGCGAGCAGTTGACTGGAGATACGCAATGTGGCGCGATCTTCCATCAACGCGACATGTTGAATGTCGGGTACCTTCGAGCAGCCCACACCGGCGTCGATCCAGCGCACCACATAGCCGAGGATCGACTGGCAGTTGTTGTCGACCTCCTCGTGCAGCTCATCCGGTGACCAGCCCAACCCGCTCTGTGCAAGCGGGATGGTGAGCAATTGGTCGATGCTGGTGCGCTTCTTACCGGCCAGTTCCTTCTGCACCTGATAGACGTCCACGTAGTGGTAGTGCATGGCGTGCAGGGTGGCGGCTGTCGGCGAGGGCACCCAGGCCGTGGTGGCACCGGCCCGGGGCTGGCTGATCTTTTGTTCCACCATGTCGGCCATCAGGTCGGTCATCGCCCACATACCCTTGCCGATCTGTGCGCGGCCGGAGAAACCGGCGGCCAGACCGACGTCGACGTTGCGGTCCTCGTAGGCCAGGATCCAGGGCTGGGTCTTCATTGCGCCCTTGCGGATCATCGGGCCGGCTTCCATCGAGGTGTGGATCTCATCCCCGGTGCGGTCAAGGAATCCGGTGTTGATGAACGCGATCCGATCGGCGGCGGCTTTCACACACGCCTTGAGGTTGGCCGAGGTGCGGCGCTCCTCATCCATGACTCCGACCTTGATGGTGTTGGCCGGCAGACCCAGCACATCCTCGACGCGGCTGAACAACTCGCCGGTGAATGCGACTTCCTCCGGCCCGTGCATCTTGGGCTTGACGATGTAGATCGAGCCGGTGCGGCTGTTCTGATGCGGCCCGTTGCCACCACCGCTGTGGAGTCCGTGCATGGCGATCAGGCTGGTGAACAATGCGTCCTGAATACCCTCGGGGACCTCCCTGCCCTCGGCGTCCACGATGGCGTCATTGGTCATCAGATGCCCGACATTGCGCACGAACAACAGGCTGCGGCCGTGAAGAGTGAATTCGGTTCCTTCCGGTCCGACGTAGACACGGTCGCCGGTCAGCACCCGGGTGAAGGTCTTGCCGCCCTTGCTCACTGACTCGGCAAGGTCGCCCCTGTTGAGCCCCAACCAGTTTCGGTACCCCAGCACCTTGTCATCGGCGTCGACAGCGGTAACCGAGTCCTCGAAGTCCATGATCGTCGTGATCGCGGACTCCAGGACCACATCCTTGACACCGGCCGGATCGGTCGACCCGATCACCAGGTCACGGTCGATCTGGATCTCGATGTGCAGACCGTGGTTGACCAGAAGTACAGAGGTGGGCGTGGCCGGGTCGCCGAGGTACCCGGCAAACTGCGCGGGGTCTGCCAGCCCGGTGACGTCTCCGCCGGTGAGAGCTACCTCGATCTCACCATCTGAGATCAGGAACCGGGTGACGTCGCAGTAGCTGCCCGAACTCAGTGGGACCACGTCGTCGAGGAACCGCTTGGCGTAGGCGATGACCTTATCGCCACGAATGGCGTTGTAGCTGGAACCTGGCTCCGCTCCGCCGTCGGCGCTGATGACATCGGTGCCGTAGAGGGCGTCGTACAGCGATCCCCAGCGCGCATTGGCGGCGTTGAGCGCAAAGCGCGCATTGAGAATGGGCACCACTAGCTGGGGGCCCGCGGTGGAGGTGATCTCAGCGTCGACGCCCGAGGTCGAGATGGTGAAGTCGGCGGGCTCAGGGAGCAGGTATCCGATATCGGTCAGAAACTGTCGGTACTCGACCTCATCGATACCGCCGATGACGCGCTGTCGGTGCCACTTGTCAATCTCCAACTGTAGTTCCTCGCGGCGGGCCAGTAAGTATTCGTTGCGGGGTGTGAGGTCGGTGACCACCTTGTCGACGCCTGACCAGAAGCTATCCGGGTCGATACCGGTGCCGGGCAAGGCTTCGTCGGTGATGAAGTCGTACAGCGTCCGTGCCACGCGCACATTGCCTACTGCAACCCGATCAGTCATGTTTCCTCCCTGAGGGACAGTCACCTGAGCCTATCCGTGCATCCCATCGCGCACCGTTCCCACCACATCTTCGACGAGGTCTTGCAGCGCGAGCAATCCGGACACCGTGTCGTCGGCACCGGTCAGCAGCGCCAGGTGGCTATTGCTCTGCCGCAGCCGCGAGAGCGCATCGGGCAGCGGCATGGCGGCCGGCAACCGCGGCAGATAACGCACCACCGAGGCGCTGACCACCGCACCCGGCAGGTCGATGAGGTCGAGGATGTCCTTGATATGCACGAAGCCGATGAACTCACCCGCCCCGTCGACCACCGGGAAGCGCGAATACCCGGTTTCCGCCAGTGCCTGTTCGATCGCCGCCACGCTGGGCCCGGTGCCGGCGGCCGCGACCGGAACGGTGCGGATTCCGGTCAGTGGAACCCCGACATCACCGGCGACCCGATTGCGGATCTGTAGCGCGCGAGACAGCCGCATATGTTCCTCGGGATCCAGCAGTCCCTCGGATCGCGATTCGGCGATCATCTCGGCCAACTCCACCATCGATACGGTGTTCTCCAGCTCGGTCTTGGGTTCCACGCCCAGCGCCCGCACGATCAGCTTCGCGGACCAGTCGTAGACAGCGATGACCGGCCGGGTTGCCTTGACCCACAACAGGTATGGCGGTACTAGCAACATCGCGGCTTTTTCGGGTCCGGCCAGCGCGATATTCTTGGGCACCATTTCGCCCAGCAGGACATGCAGAATGACCACAATCGTGATCGCCACGATGAACGAGACCGTGTGCAACAGTGCCTCGGAGACGCCGAACAGGTCGAACACCGGCGCGAGTAGATGCGCCACCGCGGGTTCACCGACCCGGCCGAGAACGATCGACCCGACGGTGATGCCCAATTGTGCGCCGGCCAGCATCACCGAGAGATTCTCGCCCGCGCGGATGACCGCCACGGCGCTGCGTTTGCCTTGCTCTGCCAACGCCTCCAGTCGGTCGCGGCGGGCGGAGATCAGGGCGAATTCGGCGGCGACGAAGAACGCGTTGGCTGCGATCAGCAGCACCGTGAGCAGGATCGCGAAGAGATCACCCATCAGGGCAGCCCCCGGGTTTCGTCAGGCCCCGCATCGTCGTGCCGGACGATCTTGACGAGGTCGATCAGATCGATGCGCCGACCGTCCATCCGGGCTACCGATGCTCGCCACCGAGGCGGACGATCCGCCGGCGCGTCGGGATCGAAGGCGGTGAGTTCCACCGATTCACCCTCGGTGGGGATATGTCCGAGAACAGCCATAACCAGCCCGCCTATTGTCTCGTAATCCCCCTCAGGTGCGCGGAACTCGGTCTGCTCTGCGATTTCGTCAATGCGCAACAGGCCCGACACCCGATGTCCGCCAAGGATTGTCACGACATCGGGACTCGACTGATCATGCTCGTCGCGGATATCGCCAACGATTTCCTCGATCAGATCCTCGACCGTCACCATCCCGGCGATGCCGCCGTATTCATCGGCCACCAGAGCCGTCTGCAGTTCGCTGGCCCGGATCTGCTCCATGAGGGAATCGCCGTCCAGTGTCGAGGGAACGACCGGCACAGGCTGAACCAGCCTGTCGAGTCTGGTGCTGATCCGCTTCGCGTGGGGTATCTCGAAGACCTGCTTGAGATGAACGACCCCGATGGTCTCGTCGAGATCGCCCTTGGTGACCGGGAATCGGGAGTGGCCGGTCTGGCGGACCATGGCCAACAGGTCGGCCACGGTGTCGTCGGCCTCCAGCGCCTGAATCTTGGATCGGGGTGTCATAAACTCCTCGGCGATACGTGCGCCGAACTGCAGCGAGCGGTCCACCAGGTTTGCGGTCGCCTGATCCAGCGAACCCTGCTTGGCCGAGGTCCGCACCAGCGACACCAGTTCCTGCGGTGAACGCGCGGAACTCAATACGTCAGCCGGCTCGATACCGAGGCGTCTGAGTACCCGGTTCGCGGTGCTGTTGGTCAACCGGATCAGAGGTGTGATGGCGGCCGAGAACAGCACCTGCGGGCCGGAGACTAGCCGTGCGATCGGTAGCGGCACTGCCACGGCGAGATACTGCGCGACCAGCTCGCCGAAGATCATCGATACCGATGTCGCGATGAACAGCGACAGGATCAACGCGACACCGCCAACCCAGTGGGCTGGCACCTCGGCGGCGGCCAGCGCCGGTGCCAGCAGCCGCGCGATCACCGGCTCAGCCAGATAGCCGGTAGCCAGCGTGGTGATCGATATGCCGATCTGGGCACCGGACAGCTGGAACGACAATGTGCGGTGCGCGCGCTGAACCATCTTGTCCCGCCTGCCGCCGGTGCGGGCGTTGGCATCGACGGTGCTGCGCTCGAGCGCGGTCAGGGAGAACTCAGCCGCCACGAACACCGCGGTACCGAGTGTCAGCAGCGCAAAGGCGAGCAAGCTCAGACCTACCGAGACGACGCTCACCGCAGCCGCCGCAGATGATCGCCGGGCCCCGAGCCCGGCTGACTAGTGGAGGGCTCGGCGTCGGAGGCTTCGGTGCCCGCCGGCTGCTCGGAACACTCCGGCTTTTCGGAATATGCAGGACCGGAAGCCACGAGTGGGTCCTGCGGCACTGAGGTTCCTTTCGGATCGGCGAACACGATTGATATTAGCTGCTAAACGGTGCCGGGCAGGTTCACCAACCCGCCGGGAGTGGGTGCCCCTCGACGAAGCCGGCGGCGGACTGCACGCCGAGCACTGCCCGCTCGTGCAGTTCACCGATCGTGGCAGCCCCGACATAGGTGCAGGTGCTGCGAACCCCGGAGGTGATGTGGTCGAGCAGATCCTCGACTCCGCCACGATCAGGGTCCAGCACCATCCGGGAGGTGGAGATGCCTTCTTCGAACAGCGCCTTGCGGGCCCGGTCGAATGGACTATCGCCGGCGGTGCGGGCGGCTACGGCACGTTTGGAGGCCATCCCGTAGCTCTCTTTGTACGCTCGGCCATCCCGGTCGAACATCAGGTCACCCGGGGATTCGTAGGTGCCGGCGAACCAGGATCCGATCATGACGTTCGAGGCACCGGCCGCCAGTGCAAGCGCGACATCGCGCGGATGCCGCACCCCACCATCCGCCCAGACGTGGGCATCCAGTTCCTTTGCCGCAGCTGCACATTCGAGTACAGCGGAGAACTGCGGTCGGCCGACGCCGGTCATCATCCTGGTGGTGCACATGGCACCCGGGCCCACGCCGACCTTGACAATCGACGCCCCGGCCTCGATCAGGGTTCGGGTGCCACCGGCGGAGACGACGTTGCCGGCCACCAGCGGAATATCCAGGCCGAGAGCGGCAATCTCCCTGATTGCCTCAAGCATGTTGAGTTGGTCGCCGTGGGCGGTGTCGACCACCAGTACATCGATTCCGGCCCGGGCCAGGGCGTCAGCCTTGGCGGCCACATCGCCGTTGATCCCCACCGCCGCCGCGATTCGCAAGCGCCCGGCCGCGTCGACTGCGGGGGAGTAGATACCCGCCCGCACGGCTCCGGTCCGGGTGAGCACACCGCGCAGGGAGCCGTCGGAGCCGGTGAGTACCGCCACCGGGATGGGAGCGTGCTCGAGCAGTTCGAACACATGTCGGGGGTCGGTGCCCAGTGGTGCTGTCACGAAATCAGTCACCGCGATATCGCGCACCCTGGCGAAGCGGTCGACTCCGGTGGTCGCCGAGTCGGTCACCAGGCCGATCGGGCGGCCGCCGTCGACGACGACCGCGGCACCGTGTGCGCGCTTGTGGACCAGGGCTACGGCATCGGAGATCGAATCGTCGGGCGCCAGGGTCACCGGGGTGTCGACCACCAGATCGCGGCTCTTGACGAAGTCCACCGTCGCCTTGACGGCCGAGATCGGCAGATCCTGGGGAAGTACAACGATTCCACCGCGACGGGCCACCGTCTCGGCCATCCGCCGGCCCGCCACCGCAGTCATATTCGCCACCACCACCGGGATCGTGGTTCCGGTGCCATCGGAGGTGGACAGGTCGACATCGAACCGGGACGCGACATCCGAATGGTTCGGGACGATGAAGACGTCGTCATAGGTCAGGTCATAGGGCGGCGGACTGCCGGCGAGAAACCGCACCGCCTCAGGCCTGCACTTCGGTTCGGTCCCCACTCCACCGGGTGTGGAACCTCGCGGCCGGATCGGCATCCGTGCGCCCGTAGGTGTGGGCCCCGAAGAAGTCACGCTGGCCCTGAATCAACGCGGCCGGCAATCGCCGGGTGCGCAGCGCGTCGTAGTAGGACAGTGCCGAGGCGAATCCCGGAATCGGAATACCCAGTTCGGTGGCGGTCACCACCACCCGTCGCCAGCTGTCGATGGCGGAGGAGATCTCGTCGCGGAAGTAGGGGGCGGCGATCAGCGTCGGCAGATCGGGATGGGCGTCGAACGCTTCTTTGATGCGGTTGAGGAACTTGGCTCGGATGATGCAGCCGCCACGCCAGATGGTGGCCAGATCGCCGGGCGTGATGCCCCAGCCGTATTCGTCGGATCCGGCCTGAATCTGATTGAACCCCTGCGCGTACGCGACGATCTTCGAGGCGTACAGGGCCTGGCGAACGTCGTCGATGAATTGCTGTGTATCCGTTGGGTGTTGGCCCAACGCGCCTGACGTCATGCCGGCGGCCGCGCGGCGCTGGGGGACCGATCCGGACAGCGCGCGGGCGAACACCGCCTCGGCGATACCGGTGACCGGTACGCCCAGATCGAGGGCGGACTTGACCGTCCAGCGGCCGGTACCCTTCTGCTCGGCCTCATCGACGATCAGGTCGACGAGCGGCTGAGAAGTCTTGGCGTCGATCTGACGCAGGACCTCGGCGGTGATCTCGACCAGGAAGCTGTCCAGGTCACCGGAGTTCCATTCGGTGAAGACGTCGGCGACCTGGGGCGCGGTCAGGCCGATGCCGTCGCGCAGCAGCTGATAGGCCTCGCCGATGAGCTGCATATCGGAGTATTCGATTCCGTTGTGCACCATCTTCACGAAGTGCCCGGCGCCGTCGGGTCCGATGTGCGCGCAGCAGGGCACGCCGTCGACGTGGGCCGAGATCTCCTCAAGCAGCGGGCCCAGCGACTCGTATGACTGCTTCGGGCCGCCGGGCATGATCGATGGGCCATTGAGCGCGCCTTCCTCGCCACCGGAAATGCCGGCACCGACGAAGTGCAGTCCCCGGTCGCGCATGGCTTTCTCCCGGCGGATGGTGTCGGTGTAGAGCGCATTGCCGCCGTCGATGATGATGTCGCCGGGTTCCATGGCGTCGGCGAGTTCGTTGATCACCGCGTCGGTGGCGTCGCCGGCTTTGACCATGATCAGCACCCGACGGGGCCGCTCGAGTGCGGCGAGAAATTCCCCGATGGTCTCCGAGCGAACGAATGAGCCGTCCGAGCCGTGCTCAGCCAGCAGCGCGTCCGTCTTGGCCACCGACCGGTTGTGCAGTGCCACGGTGTAGCCGTGGCGGGCAAAGTTGCGGGCAATATTGGATCCCATCACCGCCAGTCCCGTGACCCCGATGTGTGCGGTCGGTTTCTGCGAGGAATTCATCAGGGGGCCTTTCAGATCAGGAAGAGCCGACGGAGCTCAGTGAGCCACGGGATAGCGACGGCGAGAGTCGGTACCACCAGCACCGCCGCAGCGGCAAGGTAGGCAGCCAGCGATAGCGCCAGGCTGTTCGGTGGGCCGGACAGCCTGCGTACCCGGAGCACTGTTGTCGCACCACCTGCGGCCATCGCGCCTGCCGGGGTTCGGGCGGTGGCGCAGGCAACCAGCGCACGCGCCAACGGCGTTGGACCGGCAGCGCGCACCGCGGCGTCGTCGGCCAGGAGTTCGACCAGTAGCCGGACGGCATCCAGAGCGCTGCCGCTGCGCACGAAACGTGGGAACGCGGTATGCACCGCGATGAACGCCTCCAGCACCAGATCATGTCGTGCGCGCAGGTGCGCCCGCTCGTGGCGCAGTATCGCGGCCAACTCGGGTTTGGTCAGCGCCGCTAACGTGCCCTCGCTGAGCACGACCCGGCTGCGTATTCCGGGCAGGCAGTAGGCCAGGTGCTCGCGGACCTGAAGCACCCGCGCACCGCCCAATTCCTGGTGTCGCTCGCCGAGCAGGTCGACCATCATCCGGTGATGTGCTCGGCGGCGTCGGGTTTCGATCGCCACCTTCGACACGGCGACGATCAGTCGGGCACCGATCAGCAACGTCAGCGCGAAGACGCCGACCGAGCACAGCCACGCCGGCCAGCCCAGGGCGTCGATCTCGTCGGCGATACTGGAGGTGGGCCGACCGTCGGGACCGGGGACGAAGATCCGGCTGGCGAGTGCTAAACCGGCGCTGAATGCCGACAGCACCGCCGCAGCCGCGACCGCCTGCCACAGGACGATTGCCGCGCGCGGAGCCCGCATCGGCCACGACGCCCGCGCCAGCAGCGCAGGGACGGGCCCGGTGAGAGCAAACGCGAGAATTGTGAAGGCCAGCGCGGACACGACAACAGTGTTCCCCAGGGCGTAGGACAACCGCCAGCGGGTCTAGACCTGGACGTGCCCGCAGTGGTGTTTGGCCTCCAGATCGGCCAGCGCACGGCGCAACGCATCGGCTTCCTCGGCCCCGACGCGCTCGACGAAGTTCATCAGAGCGGCCCGTCGGTCTGATGAATCCGCGGCCTGGTCCAGAGCATCCACCATCAGACCCGCCACCAGTTCGTCGCGGCCGTGCCTGGCGGCGTACTGGTGGGCGCGGTCGTCGCGTATCTGGATAACCAGGCCTTTACGGGCAAGGCGCTGCAAAACCGTCATCACGGTGGTGTAGGCCAGATCACGGTGGAGGGAAATCCCATTGTGCACCTGGCGCACGGTTTGTGGCTCAGCTGAGGCCCACAGGTGATCCATCACGGCGCGTTCCAGAGTGCCGAGACCCGTCAGTTTCGCCATCGAAGTTCACCCCACAAACATTTACCGTTCACCTGGATGTCAACAGCGTACCCGGTGTTACTACCGGACGTCGTAATGGCCGCACCCCGGGAGGGCTGACGGCGTGGTCGGCGTGTAGACACACATCCGTGGAATCTGAAGCCGATCGAGTTCCGGACGAATTCTCCGCACCGTACGACGCGACCCTCGGATTGGTCTACACCGCCGTCACCCCAGACGGGCTCAAAGCTCAGCTGGAGGTCACGCCCCACCTGCTGCAGCCGATGGGGATCGTGCATGGCGGCGTCTGGTGCTCGATGGTCGAGTCCATGGCCAGCGTCTCGGCGTATGTGTGGCTCAAGGACAACGGCGGCGGCAATGTGGTGGGCGTCAACAACAACACCGACTTCCTGCGCGCCATCACCGAGGGCACCGCGTACGGGGTGTCCGAGCCCGTACACCGCGGCCGGCGACAGCAGTTGTGGCTGGTGACCATTCGCGATGACGAACAGCGGCTGATCGCCCGCGGTCAGGTGCGGCTACAGAACCTGGAAGAGCAGCGGTAATGCCGTTATCGGTAGCGACCTGCCAGCTGCAAAACCAGTTGGGCGCCGCCAAGGGAGCTCGCGGCCAAATGCGCTGTGCCGCCGTGTAATTCGGCCTGCTGTGCCACGAGCGCCAGTCCCAGTCCGGAACCGGAGCGTGATGCCGTCGATCCGCGGGAGAACCTCTCGAAGACGGCGGCACGTTCCTCTTCTGGCACACCGCTTCCGTTATCGTCGACGGTGACCATCACGCCGGCCGCCGAACTCGCGACAGCGAGCCGGACTTCGGTGGCGCTGCCGTGTTTGACAGCGTTGGCGATGGCGTTGTCGATGACCAACCGTAATCCGACGGGCAATCCCACCATGAGAACCGCGGGCGAGGGCACGAGGGAAATCCGGAGACTCGGATATGTGCGCTCGGCGTCATGGGCGGCACGATCAAGCAGTTCGGTGATGTCGAAGGGAACGAAATCGTCGGCTGTGGTCAGCTCACCCTGGGCCAGGCGCTCCAACGCGGTCAGAGTGGCCTCGATCCTGCTCTGGGTGCGGATCACATCACCGATGACCTCCTGACGTTGCTCGTCGCCCAGTTCGAGGGTGGAGAGCACTTCGAGGTTGGTGCGCATCGCGGTCAGCGGCGTGCGCAGTTCGTGAGAGGCGACTGCGGCGAAGTCACGCGCCGATTCCAGAGCGGCCCTGGTTCGTCCCTGCTCGTCGCCGATACGGGCGAGCATGCCCTCCACCGCGTCGCCGATCTCCACCGCCTCTCGAACCCCGCGGACTTGCACCTCCTCGGGTTTGGACTGTGCATTGATGGCACGAGCCTGCTGCGCCAGAAGCCGGAACGGGTCGATCATGATCAGCGAGAAGAACCACCCGACCACCACGGTTCCGGCGATCACGCCCGCGCAGATGAGCAGCACCCGCAGGTGCAATTCGCTTATCCTGCGCTGGGTTTCGGCCAGTGGCGCGCCCAACGCGATCGATGCACCGCCCACGGTGAAAGTACGGACCCGATACTCGACCCCGGCGATTTCGGTGTTGGCGTAGCCGTCGGCCAGTTTCGGCAGCACGACACTGTTGGGCACTGACATCGCCATCGAGCCCACGCGTACGGTGCGAACGAGGTTGCCGTCCGGGCTGGGCGTGCCGGGGGCGGGCGGGCCGGACAGCAGGGTGCTGAAGTCGCCGAGGCTGCTCACCGAGTCCAAGCGACGGTCCAGTTGGCTGTACTGGTCATTGGTGACGCCCACCCACACCCAGACGCCAAGGGTGAGCACGAGGGCCACCACGGCCAGCGCGGCAACGATCACAATGGACCGCAGCGACAGCAGCCTGTTCGGCAGGCGCTGCAGCAGCCGGTAGACCAGTTCGTCGGGTTTCACCACCACGGTTGGCCGCCCCCTGTTCCGGTCAGGAGGCGGCTTTTTCGGTGTCCTCGACGGTGGCCGCGATCTCCTCGAGTTGCTCGATCCGGGTGCGGGCGTAGGCCTGCTGCTCGGTGATGGTGAGTTGGCCGCGCTGGCTGCCGAGGAACGTGCCAACCCACGATATCGCCGTCGCCAGCCGGGCCCGGAATCCCACCAGGTAGACCAGGTGCAGGAAGAGCCACGCAAGCCAGGCGATGAAGCCACCGAATTCCAGCGGGCCGACCTTGGCCACCGCCGAGTACCGCGACACGGTGGCCATCGACCCCTTGTCGAAGTACTTGAATGGTTCCCGGGCGCTCGGGTCGGCGCCTCTGAGTTCGGCTTTGAGCAGCCTGGCCGCATACCGCGCGCCCTGGATCGCGCCTTGGGCCTGGCCGGGTACCCCTTCGACGAGTGTCATATCACCCACGGCGAACACATTCGGGTGACCCGGGACGGTCAGATCGGGCATTACCCTAATCCGTCCGGCCCGGTCGATATCGGCTCCGGACTGGTCGGCGAGGACCTTGCCCAGCGGGCTGGCCGCGACTCCGGCCGACCACACCTTCGTCGCACATTCGATGCGGTCGATGCTTCCGTTATTACGTTTCACCGTGATGCCGTTGCGGTCGACATCGGTGACCATGGACCCGAGTTGGATCTCCACACCGAGCTTCTCCAGGCGGGCTGCGGCCTTGAGTCCGAGTTTTTCGCCCATCGGTGGCAGCACGGCTGCCGCGGCGTCGAGCAGGATCACCCGCGCCCTGGTGGAGTCGATGTGACGGAATGCGCCCTTGAGGGTGTCGTCGGCCAACTCGGCTATCTGACCGGCCATCTCCACACCCGTCGGGCCGGCGCCGACGACGACGAAGGTGAGCAGTTTCGCGCGGCGTTCCGGGTCACTGGAGCGCTCGGCCTGCTCGAAGGCTCCGAGGATGCGGCCCCGCAGTTCCAGGGCATCGTCAATGGTCTTCATCCCGGGTGCCCACTCGGCGAAGTCGTCGTTGCCGAAGTAGGACTGGCCGGCGCCTGCGGCGACGATCAGTGTGTCGTATGGAGTGCTGTAGGTGTGGCCCAACAGCAGCGAATCGACGGTGCGCTTCTTCAGATTGATGCTGGTGACCTCGCCGAGCAGCACCTGGCAGTTCTTCTGGTTGCGCAGGATGACCCGGGTGGGGGGCGCGATCTCGCCCTCGGAGATGATCCCGGTGGCCACCTGGTAGAGCAGCGGCTGGAACAGGTGATGGGTGGTCTTGGCGATGAGCTTGATGTCGACGTCGGCCCGCTTGAGCTTCTGGGCGGCGTTGAGGCCGCCGAAACCGGAGCCGATGATGACGACCCTGTGCTTATCCGATGGAGTGGCGCCGGGATGGCTCATTTTCGCTCCTTGAGTGACTGCGCCAGGACTGCAGAGAACGAGTTATACCGTAGTCGGGCGACTGTCGGGTGTCGCGCCGGGTCATACCCCGAGGACGGGCCGCAGAGCCTCGCCGACGGCGGTGATCGACCCCGGCACGTACGCGGGAATATTGACGATCACACCGTCGATCCCGGCATCCACCACGTTGGTCTGTACCGCTTCGGCGATCTTCTCGGGGCTGCCGACCGCCATCCGGCCCCGCATCTCCCCGGGCAGCATGTCATCGGTCATCGTGGCGTCCGGCACCGCGGTGAGCAGCATGCTGGTCTCCAGGGTGGCGGGGTCGCGGCCCACCTCCTCGCAGCGCCGGGTCAGAGCGGCCACCTTGCCCGGGAGTTCAGCGAACGAGGCGATGATGTTGAGGTGGTCGAAGTACCGTGCGGCCAAGCCGAATGTCTTCTTCTCGCCGCTGCCACCGATCATCAGCGGGATGTGATCGCGGTAGCGCGGTTCGGCGAACGCCTCAACGGTCCGGTAATACTCGCCGGAGAAGGTCACCCGCTCGCCTTTGATCATCGGCAGGATGATCCCCAGCGCCTCATCAAGTTTGGCGAACCGCTCGGTGAACGTGCCGAATTCAAAACCGAGTTGGTCATGTTCGAGTTCGAACCAGCCGGTGCCGATACCCAGTACGGCACGGCCCTGGCTGACCACGTCGAGGGTGGTGATGATCTTGGCCAGCAGGGACGGGTTGCGGTAGGTGTTTCCGGTGACCAGTGTGCCGAGCAACACGCCCTCGGTCATGGCCGCCAGCGCGCCGAGAGCGGTGTAGGCCTCCAGCATCGGCTGGTCCGGAGAACCGAGCATGGGCAGCTGGTAGAAGTGGTCCATCACGAAGACGGAATCGAATCCGGCCGCCTGCGCCTCCTGGGCCTGCGCGATCACCGTGGGGAACAGTTCCGCGACTGAGGTGCCATAGGAGAAGTTCGGGATCTGGAAACCGAGTCGAATCGTCACCCGCCGACAATAACGCTCCTGCGGTGTTCGCCGAACCCGAACCGATCAGCCGTAGGTGGCCGCGGCGCCGCCACCGACGTGCAGGGTTTGACCGGTGATGTGCCGCGCCGCGGGGGTGGACAAGAACAGCGCGAGCCGAGCGATCTCGGTCGCCACCGACGGCTGCGACGTGGCGAGTCCTGGATAGCCCGACTGAGCGGTTCGCCCGCATGCCACCGTGTTGATGGTGATACCGCGGGTCCCGAGATGGCGGGCCTGACCGGCCGTCCAATCCGATAGCGCCGCCTTGGCGGCAGCCATCGGGGCAGACGGCGGGGCAGACCCAGGCCCCAACTCGTCGGCGTTGTCCGCGACGACGGTCACGATTGACCCGCCCGACCGTAGGTTGTCGGCAACGGTCTCCACGGTCAGAATCGCGGATACCACAGTCCTGTCGAAGGCCGACCGCCACGCCGCCGCGGTGTCAGCCGTGGTGACCGTCCGGGGATCGCTCCCGACCCAGCCCGGTCCAGGCACGGTGACGATGGTGTCGAGGTTCTGGGGGAATTGTGACCGGGCCTGCGCGAGGCTCGTCGCGTCGGCAGGGTCACACACGATGGCGTCGACGTCGAGTTCCTTGGCAAGCAGTTCAAGCTCGTCGCGTCGCACGCCGCTGATCACCACCTGATGACCGGCGGCCCGGAAGGTTTCCGCGACCGTGCGCCCCAGTTCACTGTCAGCACCGGTAATCAGTACGTCCATCGTGTGCCTCCTCGCCTGCAGCACGAAGGTTACTTGACGGTAGTGTTCGCGCCCGGGCCTAGGGTGAGACGCCATGAGGCCGATCGGAGCGCCCGGGGTATCGCTGCCGCGCTGGGTCTATCTGCCGGCCGCCGCGGGGGCGATCTTCGTCGTGCTGCCGCTGCTGGCTATCGCGGTCAAAGTCGACTGGGCGCGGTTCGGCCCGTTGATCACCAGTCCGGCGTCGCGGGCGGCGCTTCTGCTGAGCCTGCGCACCGCCACCGCGAGCACTCTGCTCTGCCTGGTGCTCGGCGTCCCGCTCGCGCTGGTACTGGCCCGTCATCGCGGAACGATGGCCCGAGTATTCCGTCCGCTGATCCTGTTGCCGCTGGTGCTGCCACCGGTCGTGGGGGGTATCGCGTTGCTGTACGTCTTCGGCAGGCTGGGACTGCTGGGGCACTATCTCGAGGCGGCCGGTATCCGGATCGCGTTCACGACGACGGCCGTGGTGCTGGCCCAGACTTTCGTGTCACTGCCCTTCCTGGTGATCGCGCTCGAAGGTGCCGCACGCACGGCGGGGTCGGAGTACGACATGGTGGCGGCGACGCTGGGCGCATCGCCGGCCACGGTGTGGTGGCGGGTGACCCTGCCCCTGCTGGCGCCGGGTCTGCTTTCCGGCTCGGTGCTCGCTTTCGCCCGGGCACTGGGGGAGTTCGGTGCCACCCTGACTTTCGCGGGATCGCGTCAGAGCGTGACCCGCACCCTTCCGTTGGAGATCTACCTGCAGCGTGAAGGAGATCCCGAGGCCGCGGTGGCGTTATCGGTTCTGCTCATCGTCATCGCCATGGTCGTCGTCATCGGGCTGGGTGGTCGCCGGATCGCAGGGTGGAATGCCGGTGGCTGAACTACAGGTGTCCGCCAGAGTGGCCAGTCGCGAACTGGACGTGGCGTTCACTATCACGGCCGGCGAGGTGCTGGGCGTCCTCGGCCCCAACGGCGCGGGCAAGTCCACGACCGCGGCGGTGATCGCCGGGCTAGTGCATGCCGACGATGCCGTGGTGCGGGTCGGCAACCGGACGTTGACCGACACCGCCCGCGGCGTCTGCGTGCCGACCCATGACCGGCGGGTCGGCGTGCTGTTGCAGGAGCCGCTGCTGTTCCCGCATATGAGCGTGATCGCCAATGTCATGTTCGGGGCACGCCGGCACGCGGACCGGCCGACGGCCCGCGACCGCGCGCAGCGTTGGCTGGCAGAGGTCGGCGCCGAGGCTCTCGCCGACCGCAAGCCCGGTGAACTGTCCGGCGGTCAGGCCCAGCGGGTGGCGCTCGCTCGGGCCTTGGCTGCTGAGCCGGAGGTGCTACTTCTCGACGAACCACTGGCCGGGCTGGATATTGCGGGTGCGACATCGGTGCGCGCGGTGTTGCGCACGGTGCTCGCCACGGGCGGAAGGGCAGCGCTGCTGATCAGCCATGATCTGATCGACGTCCTCACCCTGGCCGACCGGGTCCTGATTCTCGAAGCGGGGAAGGTGGTCGAGTCCGGCCCCGTGGCGGAGATCCTGGCTGCACCGCGCAGTACTTTCGGCGCGCGCATTGCCGGAGTCAATCTCGTACGTGGGGTGCTGGCCGAGCCGGGTGCGTTGCGAGATGCAGCCGATCTGGTGTGGCACGGAATCCCGGCCGAGGATCTCCCCGTCGGACGCGATGTCGTCGCGGTGTTCTCGCCGGCCGGAGTTGCGGTGTACCGCGACCGGCCCCACGGCAGTCCCCGCAACAGTGTTCGCGTCCGGATCGCCGGCCTCGAGGTCAATGGCGCGGTGGTGCGGGTTCGCGCCGAGGACCAGGACGACGGTATTGCCGGTCTGGCCGCCGACATCACCCCCGACGCCGTCGTCGATCTCGGGCTGCAGGTGGGCGAGGCGGTGTTCTTCACCGTGAAGACCCAGGCGGTCGCTTTGTACCCGGCCGCCGGACACACCTGAGACACGAACTTGCGTCAGGGCCGCGACACGGTAGGTTTTTTGCCATGACGCAGCCGGAACCCACCTCGCGACGCCCGGGCCTGTGGACGGCGTTCGCCGTGACCGCGGTGGCCGGTGCCAGCGCAATCACGATCGCCCTGCCACCGAATTCCGCGTTAGCCGATCCGGTACCGCCGGCCACGACCACCGCCGCGCCTGCGGCCCCGGCAGCGACGACAGCTGCGTCCGCGGCCCCGGTGGACCCGAACGCACCGCCGCCGGCCCCGGTGGACCCGAATGCACCGCCACCGCCGCCCGAGCTGGAGCCGGGCCGGGTCACCAACTCCGCCGGCGGCTTCAGCTACCTGCTGCCGGCCGGGTGGGAGGTGGCCGACGCATCGCGTCTGAGCTACGGCCAGGCATTGTTGCTCAAGCAGACCGCGCCGGCGATCAATGGGCAGCCGGCCCCGACTGCCAGTGACACCAGCATTCTGCTGGGCAGGCTGGACCTGAAACTGTTCGCCGGTGCCGAGCAGGACAACGGCAAGGCCGCAATCCGACTGGCATCCGATATGGGCGAGTTCTTCATGCCCTTCCCCGGCACCCGGATCAACCAGCAGACCGGCCCACTGCAGGCCGGGACCATGCCCGGCGCAGCGGCGTCCTACGACGTCAAGTTCTCCGACGCCAGCAAGCCCAACGGCCAGATCTGGGCCGGCGTGGTCGGTACGGCGGCACCGGCGGCCTCGCGGAACCAGAACAGCGAGCGCTGGTTCGTGGTGTACCTGGGTACCGCGAAGGATCCTGTCGACGTGGCCGCAGCCAAGGCGCTGGCCCAGTCCATCAAGCCGTACACGCCGCCGCCACCGCCGCCGCCGGATCCCAACGCGCTGCCCGCTCCGGCACCTGTGCCGGGCAACCGGGTCGGTGTTCCGATCCCGGTTGAAACACCTGTTCCCGAGATGATGCCCGGAGGCTGAGTTTCCCGCTCGCCGTGTGATCGTGGCCGTTTCTGCATGCTAATCGTTACCGTGCGTCGCTATACCTAAAGGACGTGGCCGACAGACCTGCTGGCCGTGACACGATATTCGACTAGTGAATGTTCGACGAGCCAATGGGAGTACGACATGATCATGAACATCATCTGGATGGTCCTCCTGGGCCTCTTCGTGGGCTGGATCGCGAAAATGATCGTCCCGGGCAGTGCACATCTGGGCTGGATTCAAACGAGCCTGCTGGGAATTGCCGGTGGTTGGGTGGGCGGCACACTGGGCAGCCTTGTTTTCTCCCCTCACCAATTCGACATCACGCCGCCGATCAGACACTCATTCCTGGGCGCCCTGGTGGGTGCGGTTATTCTGTTGCTGATTTTCCGGTCAGTGTCCGGGCGCAACACACGGGTTTAACAGCGCACGGGTTTAACCGACCCCGACAACAGCGTCGGTAAGGGGGCGCCGTGGCGTAGCCGGCAGTGAATCGGCGTTGACCGCCGCCCATCCGACTCTGAGCAGCATGTGTGGAAAGTCCTCTCCACCAAGCAGTTTCGTCCGCACCTCGTCATGAGTTGCGGCGATCTCCAGCGGCTCGGTAAGCGGACAGCTGGCCAGGCCCATTGCGGTGGCGCTTAACAGCACCGCGCCGGTGGCCTCGCCCGCCCGCGCGATATCGGCTGCACTGGTCGGACTGCCGATGATATCGACACTGGCCACGTGGTTGGAGTCTCGCGGGTTGGG
This sequence comes from Mycolicibacterium sp., assembly GCF_016462945.1. Lineage (GTDB taxonomy): Bacteria > Actinomycetota > Actinomycetes > Mycobacteriales > Mycobacteriaceae > Mycobacterium. The sequence continues at coordinate 50,833 of NZ_JAEMSG010000004.1, forward strand.
AAAACGGTGCACCTCCGTGGCCCAGCCCAGTGCGGGCAGCGCGACAGTGAAATGCTGCAACGCAACCCCACAGCTGAGCACCATTCCCCGCCCGGCCGGGTCGACATGTGAGAGTCGCCGGGCCGGATCAATAAAGAGGTTGATATTCGCCGCGCCGACCCGCCACCGCCAGGGCTGGGAATTATGTATCGAGGGCGCTCGAACCGCGAGCGCCAGCGCCGCCTTAGTGGTCGCGGTATCGGGCGGCTTTGAGTTCATCGGCACACCGTCCCCACCGCAGCACCCGGGGTGCAGTCCCGAAAGACCCCGATCCGCTGGCTTTGGTCCCTACCTCAGGGGCCCCTACCTCAGGGGTCCCTACCTCAGGTCGACACGTGCCAGACCATGGCGGCGGCCAGGGCGCCCATGCCGTTGAGCGACCAGTGCAGTGCGATGGGTGCGATCAGGCTGCCGCTGCGCCGGCGCAGCCAGGTGAAGACGAATCCCGCTGCCGCGGTGGCCAGGACCGCGAGCGCGATCCCGGCCAGCATGCCGAAAGCGCCACCGCCGAAGATTCGGGTGAAGCCGACGTTGCCGTTCGTCAGTCCTAGGGAACTGGTGATATGCCACAGACCGAACAGCAGTGAACCGGCGGCTGCCACACCGCGAAAGCCCCAGGCCCGGTCCAGCGCGCCGTGCAGCACACCGCGAAACGCCAGTTCCTCCGGGATGACCGTCTGCAGCGGAATGATGATCATCGACGCCACCAGCGCGCCCGACAGGGTGGCGTAGTGGTTGTTGAGGAACATCGGACGCGTCCACGGCAACAGCGCGCCCACCACGATGACGGCGAGAACCAGTCCGATCGCGGCCAGTGCGTAGCGCGCGCCGGAGCGCCAGTGTTCGCGACCCAACCCCAGTTCAGCCCAGCCCAGACCGCGGGCCCGCACCAGCAGCAGCAGACCGATCGCCACCGCCGGCACGGTGGCGATGCCGGCCCACGGCGTGGTGAAGTGCGCGATCAGGTTTGCCAGTGCCAGTACGACGACAACCACACCGATATCGACATAGACCCGCAACTGATGCAGGGCCGCCAGCTGCGCCAGCGCCGGATGGGGCTGGGCAGCGTGAGCAGGGTCGATCACGGCGGCTGAGTCAGACATGTGGCTCCGATTCTACTCGCGGGCCCGGGTGGCTAAGCTCGTCGCCGGAGCAGGCCGGAACAGGAAGGCCCGGGTGAACATGGTTGTGAGCGGCAACGCGGCTGGAAGCGAGCCTGGAAACGAGCCCCTGCTGGCCCGCTTGAGGGTGCTCGACCTCTGCGACGGTGACGGCGACGGCGTCACTCGACTGCTGGCCGATCTGGGCGCTGATGTGCTGAAAATCGAGCCGCCGACGGGTAGCCGGGCCCGCTCGGCGTTGCCGACCCTGGATGGCGTGAGCATCCCGTTCGCCCTACGCAATGCCAATAAGCGCGCTGCCGTGCTGGATCCGCACAGCGAAGCCGATCGGCGCCGCCTGATGGAATTGGCGGCGGAAGCTGACATCGTGATCGACAGTGGCTTGCCGGGACTGGCGGTCGACTTCGGCACGTCCTGCGAGGAGCTGGCTGACCGGTTTGACCATCTGGTCACCATGCGGGTCACCGATTTCGGATCAGCGGGTCCGCTGGCCGCCTGGCAGGCCACCGACCCGGTGCTCTACGCGATGTCGTGCGCGCTGTCGCGGTCCGGACCCACGTCCGGGAAGCCGGTACTGCCACCGGACGGAATAGCCTCGGCCACCGCGGCAGTGCAGGCGGCGTGGGCGGTGCTGGTGGCATATTTCAACCGGTTGCGGTGCGGCATCGGTGACTACATCGACTTCTCCCGGTACGACGCCGTGGTGTTGACGCTGGACCCTCCGTTCGGCACCCAGGGGCAGGCCGCCACCGCGCGCAACCGGGCCGATCGTTGGCGAGGCAGGCCGAAGAACCAGGACTCGTACCCGATCTTCGCCTGCAGCGACGGCTATGTCCGACTCTGCGTGATGTCTCCGCGACAGTGGCGCGGCCTGCGGGCCTGGTTGGGGGAGCCGGAGCAGTTCCAGGACCCGAGGTTCGACACCATTGCCGCGCGCGTGCGTTCCTTCACCGAACTCGGGCCCCTGATCGGCGCGCTGTTCGCCGATCAGACGATGGAAAAACTGGTTACTGACGGTCAGTCCTTCGGTGTTCCGATCGCAGCTGTACTGACCCCGGCTGATGTTCTGCAATCCGATCACCTCAATGGAGTGGGTGCCCTGGTCGATGCTGAACTTGCACCGGGGGTCATGGCGCGGATCCCGAGCGGCTACTGGGTTGTCGATGGTGAACGCGCCGGCTATCGCACGCCGGCCCCGGAATTGGCGGCGTCGGCCGGTGATGAACCGCACTGGCAGGCGCCGCAGTTCACACCGGCGCCCACCGGGACGGTAGGGGACCGGCCGTTCGAAGGGATTCGCGTCGCCGATTTGGGCATCATTGTCGCCGGCGGGGAACTGAGCCGGCTCTTCGGCGACCTGGGTGCACAGATCATCAAGATTGAGAGCGCGGCCTACCCGGACGGACTGCGGCAGAAGCACCCGGATCAGTTGATCGGCGATTCCTTCGCCCGCGCGCACCGCAACAATCTTGGCCTGGGGATGGACCTGCGGACCGAGGCCGGCGCCCGGCTATTCGAACGCCTGGTCACCGTATCGGATGCGGTATTCGCCAATTTCAAGCCAGGAACACTTGCTGCACTTGGCTTTTCGTACGAACATCTGCGGTCTCTGAATCCCGGTGTGGTGCTGGCTGAGAGCAGCGCATTCGGTGATACCGGCCCGTGGAGCACGCGGATGGGATACGGACCACTGGTCCGATCGGCCACCGGACTCACCCGGCTGTGGTCTTCGGAGGAGGTGGCATCCTCAGACCGTCGGCATCCATTCTTCGATGCAACGACGGTGTTCCCGGATCACGTCGTCGGCCGGATCACCGCGATCGGCGCACTGGCCGCGCTGATCCGACGCGCTCGCTGCGGTGTGGGCGCGCAGGTGCACGTCTCGCAAGCCGAAGCCGTCATCAACCAGTTGGACACCAGCTACGTGATCCTGGGCGCGGATGCCGATACGCTGCATCCCGACTCCACCGACCACGGGGTCTACCCGTGCGCCGGCGAGGACGAGTGGTGCGTGGTTGCGTTAGCCTCGGAGACCGACCGGCAGGCGGTCGCCGAGGTGGCCGGGTGTCCGTCAGCCGAACTGGCGACGTGGACGCGGATGCACTCGCCCAACGAGGTGGCTGAAGCATTACAGGCCCGCGGGGTAGCGGCCGGTCCGATGAACCGGCCCGACGAGGTCTACGAGGATGCGCAACTGGCGTTGCGAAAGGTTCTGTGCGATATGACCCATCCGCTGCTGGAGCATCCGCTACCCAGCGAGGCAGGTCCGGCGTCGTACCGGAACATCCCACCGGCTGCCCAGATCCCGGCGCCACTGCCCGGCGCGGACACCCGGATGATCTGTCGCGACATTCTGGATATGGCCGATGACCAGATCAACCGGCTGATCGCCGACGGCGTGCTCTTTGAAAGCAACGACGTCACCGCAAGCAGAGGAGTTCTGTCATGACAGCGACGACGAGCGCGAAGGTCTTCATCGGTGGTGAGTTCCATCTTGCCGACAAATGCGAACCGGTGCTGGAGGCCGCAACCGGTGAGCTCATCGGTGACGGTGCCAGCGGCACCGAAGCAGATATCGACGCGGCCGTCGCCGCCGCGCGGGCGGCATTGCGGCAGTGGAGTTCGTCATCACCGGACCACAGGGCGGAGGTCCTCAAGGGATTCGCCGCGGCATTGCACCGGCGGGCCGAGACCACCGACAAGTTGGTAACTCGCGAAAACGGGATGCCGATGTCATTGTCCCGGGGCGCCAACGGTCTGTTTCCGGCTGCCCTGCTCGGTTACTACGCCAAACTCATCACCGAGACCCCGATCGAGGAGATCCGGCCGAGCATGATCGGCCACACGATCGTTCGCCGCGAGCCGGTGGGGGTTGTCGCCGCGATCGTCCCGTGGAACTATCCGCAAGCCCTGGCCGCATTCAAACTCGCACCTGCGCTGGCCGCCGGTTGCACCGTGGTGCTCAAGGCGGCACCCGAAACAGCATTGGACGCCATGGTTTTCGCCGAGGCAGCCCAGGAGTGCGGGATGCCGCCCGGTGTGCTCAATATCGTGCCCGGCGGAGTCGCGACCGGCAAATACCTGGTATCCCATCCCGGTGTGGACAAGGTCAGCTTCACCGGGTCGACAGTCGCGGGTCGGATCATCGGCGAGGTCTGTGGTCGGCTGTTGCGGCCCGTCACCCTCGAGCTCGGCGGCAAGTCCGCGGCGATCATCCTCGACGACGCCGACCTGGACGCCACGATGCGTGGTTTGCGTTCGGTATCGTTCGTCAACAACGGCCAGACCTGCTATCTAGGCTCTCGCATCCTCGCGCCACGGTCCCGGTACGCCGAGGTGGTCGATGCCCTCGCAGATCTGGTGAATGGGTTTAACGTCGGCGACCCGCTCGATAACGCGACCGATATCGGGCCGGTGGTCAGCGCGCGCCAGCGCGAACGGGTGCTCGGCTATATCGAAGCGGGTAAGGGCAGTGGCGCCAAACTCGTTGTCGGGGGCGGGGTTCCGAAGGATCAGCCGCGCGGCTGGTTCGTCTCACCCACGGTATTCGCCGACGTCGACAACTCCGACCGCATCGCCCAGGAGGAGATTTTCGGTCCGGTGCTGGCGGTCATTCCCTACGACGGTGACGCCGAGGCCATCGCGTTGGCCAATGACACTGAATTCGGCCTGGCCGGCACGGTGTGGTCCACCGATACCGAACGCGCCACCGAGGTGGCCCGCGAGATCCACACCGGCACCATCGGAATCAACGACTACCAACTGGACATAGGCGCGCCGTTCGGCGGGGTCAAGGCCAGCGGCATCGGCCGCGAACTCGGTCCCGAGGGTCTCGACGCGTTCTTTGCGCTGAAGTCGATCTACCGAGTCGGTCCGCCTCAGGGCTGAGCTTTAATCGCGGGCAAATGCCGCTGAGTCCTAATCGCGGGCGAATGCCGCTGAGCTTTAATCGCGGGCAAATGCCGCGGCGGCCTCACGTTCGAGATCGAGGTACACGTCGTCGCCGACGTCGATACCGACACCGAGGATCTCACCGCCGGTATACGCGTACCCGCCGGGCGGGTAGGACCGGCTCACCGGATCAGCGCTGTCGAATCCGACGCACAGTCCGTCGCCGGACAGCGTGAACTTACCGACCTGGGCCCGCATCGGCCCCTCGGCAACAACCTGATCACCGACGTAGAGCTTGGTGGTGCCGAGTGACTCGCCGTGCTCGCCGGCTTTTTCCCGGATGAACTCCACACCGAGGGTGAGCTTGCCCGGTGTGAGTTCGGGCGAGACGAAGGTCTGCTCCGGTTTGATACCGAGGAAGTTGTAGACGTAGTGCAGCTTGTGGTCCTTGATGAACAACGTGTGGCCACCGAACCGCGACCCATGGGCGAATATCACGCCCTCGGAGTCCTTGGTCACCTCGACGTCGGCGAGGATCTTGTAGGAGCGGCCGCGCACGTTCACCGCAGCGCCCTCGGGAACCGGGGCGGTGTCGGGGTAGTAGATATAGCGCGACCGCGGCGGCTCGGCCTGCGGACGATCAAGTCCAAGCTGCTCGACCGCGGTGCGATCATCAAGGGGCAGAACGAAGTTGGCATCAGCCTCGGCGAACCACACCTTGATGAGCTCCTGAAGCTTCTCCGGATGCTCCTCGGCGAGGTTGCGTGACTCGGCACGATCGGAATCGACGTGGTAGAGCTCCCAGCGGTCTTCATCGAAGTGGCCCTTACCGCTGATCGGCGCGTGCACTGCGGATGCCTTCCAGCCGTCCTCCCAGATGCCGCGGGTACCCAGCATCGCGTAGTACTGGCGTTCCTTTTTGGTGGGCGCCTGCGCGGCGTCGAAGCTGTAGCGCATCGAGACACCGTTGACCGGATACTGATCCACTCCGCGGTAGACCTCGGGCATCTGAAGGCCCACGACCTCCAAAATGGTGGGCACCACATCGGTGGAGTGGTGGTATTGGTGACGTATTTCACCCTTGGCTTTGATGCCCCTGGGCCAGTGGATCACCATCGGGTCGCAGGTGCCACCGGAGTACTGCGCGTAGCGCTTGAACATCTGGAACGGGGTGGAGAACGCCGCGGCCCAGCCGGTCGGGTAGTGGTTGTAGGTTTCCGGACCTCCGAGCTGGTCGTAATACTGAAGGTTCTCCTCAAGGCTGTCGGGATAGCCATTGAAGAATTTGTTCTCATTGACCGATCCGTTGGGCGTGCCCTCCCCGGAGGCGCCGTTATCGGCGCAGTAGAAGATCAGCGTGTTCTCGAGCTGACCGGTCTGCTCCAGATAGTCGATGATCCGGCCGACCTGAACATCGGTGTATTCCGAGAATCCGGCGAACACCTCGGCCATACGCGCGAACAGCTTGCGCTCGTCATCATTGAGCTCCGCCCACGGGCGCACATAGTCGGCATCGTTGGACATATCCTCAGGCATCGGGTTGAGCGGGGTGAGTTCGGTGCCCTGCGGCATGACGCCGCGCTCGATCATCCGGGCCAGGACCCACTCCCGGTACGCCTCGTAGCCATCATCGAACTTGCCCCTGTACTTGGCGATGTACTCCTGCGGCGCATGGTGCGGGGCGTGGTTGGCGCCGGGGCAGAACCACAGGTACCACGGCTTGGACGGGGTGGCCGAGTGCTGATCGCGCAGCATCCGCAGGGCCTGATCGGCCAGATCCTTGGACAGGTGGTAGCCCTCTGCGGGCGTGGACGGCGGTTCGATGAAACGGTTGTCCTCGACCAGATCGGGATACCAGTTGTTGGTCTCGCCGCCGAGGAAACCGTAGAACCGGTCGAAGCCCTTGGACAGCGGCCACTCCGAGCGGCTGCCGCCGGCGGAGATGTCCTCCTCGGGAACGTTGTGGTTCTTACCGATCCAGAACGTGCTGAACCCGTTGTCCTGCAATATCTGGCCGATGGTCGCGCACTCGGCCGGCAGCCGCCCGGATGCGCCGGGGAAGCCGTTGGCGCCTTCGGTGATCGCCGCGTTGCGGTTGACGTGATGGTTGCGCCCGGTCAGAAACGTCGATCGGGTGGGTGAACACAGCGCCGTGGTGTGCCACTGGGTGTAGGCAAGCCCGTTATCGGCTAACCGGTCCAGCGTGGGCATGTTGATCCGGCCGCCGTAGGGCGACCACGCCGCCAGGCCGGTGTCGTCATAGAGCACGACCAGGACGTTGGGGGCGCCCTCGGGAGCCCTCGTCAGTTCATACGGTCCCCAGTCCGGCACCGAGTCCCGGACGTCGAGTGAGATCACACCCTTGAACGGCTTCGGCATCGCTGGCCCCTTGCTCTCGATTGGCGACGAGCCACATGATTACACGAGCGGTGCCGTCACGGAGCATTTTCGGTTGCTCAAGAGGGTGTCCCAGTGCGCTTTGTGGAGTTCAAAATCACGCAGTTGCCGGTGCCGGTTATTTGCGAAGATCGGATGCTCGCAGAGCAATCAGTCGCGTGCCTCGTTCCGGTGTTAGGTTTTGACGGGCGTCAAAGTCAGCGTCCCGCCCGCCGACAGAAGGACGCCGGAGATGAGCCTCGACCCGCGCACACCGGTGCTCGTCGGTGTCGGTCAGGTCAACCAGCGGGACGAAGCACCTGATGTGGAGCCGGTCGACCTGATGGCCGTCGCGGCCGCCGAAGCGGCCGACCCCCGCGTTCTGCAGGCATTGGACTCCATCCGCGTGGTGAATCTGCTGTCCTGGCGGTATCGGGACCCCGGTCTGCTGCTGGCTCAACGAATCGGGGCGCGTGATGCACGCACCCGGTACGGCGGCATCGGCGGCAATACCCCGCAGTCGTTGCTTAACCAGGCCTGCCGCGATATCCAGCACGGCAGCGCTGACGCTGTCCTCCTCGCCGGTGCGGAGACCTGGCGAACCCGGATGCGTCTGCGGGCGAGGGGAATTCGTCCTTCCTGGACCGTGCAGGACGATAGCATTCCGATCCCGCCAGGGGCCGAGGACGTACCCATGACCGGCCCGGGGCAGGACCGCATCGGGCTGATACCGCCCTCGTTCGTCTATCCGCTGTTCGAGCAGGCACTGCGGATCGCCGACGGAGAGTCGATGGACGACCATCGGTGCCGGATCGGCGAACTGTGGTCCCAATTCAGCCGGGTGGCGCACGCCAACCCACACGCCTGGAGCCGCGGGGCACTGTCGGGCGAACAGATCCGGCAGCCCGGACCCGACAACCGGATGATCAGCTGGCCCTACCCGAAGCTGATGAACTCCAACAATATGGTCGACCAGGGTGCCGCGGTGATTCTGTGCTCGGCGGAGAAAGCCGAGTATCTGCAGATTCCGAAAGACACCTGGATCTTCCCGCACGCGGCCACCGACTCGCACGACACCTACGGCCTAGCCGAGCGCTACGAATTGCACCGCTCGCCGGCGATCCGGATAGGCGGGCAACGGGTGTTGACACTCGCCGGCGTCGGTACCGATGATCTCGACTACATCGACGTCTACTCCTGTTTTCCGTCGGCGGTGCAGGTGGCCGCACGCGAGATCGGCCTGCCCCTGGGCGATTCTGCGCGGCCACTCACCGTGACGGGTGGTCTGACGTTTGCGGGTGGGCCGTGGAACAACTACGTCATGCACTCCATTGCAACGATGGCCGAACTGCTGCGCGCGAAACCGGGGTCTCGCGGCCTGATCACCGCCAACGGCGGATATCTCACCAAGCACAGCTTCTGCGTGTACAGCGCGACTCCACCGGCGGAACCGTTCCGCTGGGAGGATGTCCAGGCTGCCGTGGACCGCGAACCAACCCGCACCGCGCTGATCGAGTGGGAGGGAATCGGAACGGTGGAGTCATGGACAACGCCGTTCAACCGGGACGGCGCGCCGGAGAAGGCATTCCTGGCGGTGCGCACACCGGAAGGGTCGCGCACCTGGGCGCTCATCTCCGACCCTGACGAGGCTGCCGCCACTGTTGCCGATGATATTGCCGGCGCCGCGGTGACAGTTCACCCGGACGGCTCCGCAACGCTCGGCCGGTCGGGTTAGGCCCTACTCGAACCGGTCGCCCTTCAGCGTAATGGCAGCAGGCCTGCCGCTCCGGGGGGAGAACGGCAGGCCTGCTGTTGGACGGATACTCAGGCGCCGGATGGGGTGGCGCCGAGAACCCGTTGCATGTCGGGGATCATCTGCTGCAACTGCGCACCCCAGTAACCCCAGCTGTGGGTCCCGTTGGCCGGGAAGTTGAACACGGCGTTGTGTCCGCCCGCCGCCAGGTAGTTGTCCATGAAGGTCTTGTTGGTGCGCAACGTGAAACCTTCCAGGAACTGGGCGGCCATCAGATTTCCACCGCCGCCCGAGGTGTCCAAATCCGACGGTGTGCCGGTGCCGCAGTAGATCCACACCCGGGTGTTGTTGGCCACCAGTTGGTTGACATTGACCATCGGGTCATTGCGCCGCCAAGCCGGGTCCGAAGACGGGCCCCACATATTCTGCGCGTTGTAACCGCCTGCGTCATTCATCGACAGACCGATCAACATCGGCCACCAGCCCTCTGAAGGGTTGAGGAAGCCCGACAGCGATGCGGCGTAGACGTACTTCTGCGGGTAGTAGATCGCGTAGGTCAAGCCCGCACTGCCTGCCATCGAGATGCCGACCACCGCATTGCCGTTCGGGTTGATGCCGTAGTTGGCCTGCAGGTAAGCCGGCAACTCCTGGTTCATGAACGTTTCCCACTTGTAGGTGTAGTTCTGACCATTACCCTGCGACGGCTGGTACCAGTCGGAATAGAAGCTGGACTGCCCACCGACCGGCATGACTGCCGACAGGCCGGAGTTCTCGAACCACTCAAAGGCCGGGGTATTGATATCCCAGCCGTTGTAATCCTCCTGTGCGCGCAGGCCGTCCATCAGGAAGACCGCGTGCTCTCCGCCACCCTGGAACTGGATACGGATATCGCGGCCCATTGACGGCGACGGCACGTCCAGATAGAGCACCGGCAGCCCGGGCCGGGAGAAGGCGGCGGCTGTCGCTGATCCCCCGACAGCGCCGATCAAGCCGGGCAGAGACAGTGCTGCCACGGCGGCTGCAGTCGTGCGGCGCAACCAGTTACCTCGAAGTTTCTCGACAATCTTCATGACGAATCCCATCACCTTTCGTACGTTTGTCACTCAGCAGTACCTGCCGTGTGCCAGTAGTCAAACACCGGCAGCGGGCGTTAACGGGTACGCGGCGCGGAGCGTCAAGTCGCGGTTGGCTAACGATCAGGAGACGCGACGGACTCGCCCGTCGGACGGCGTCCGGTGGATTTAGGGAGAAGTCCCATCCGAGAGCGCGGCGAGGGCCACCGCTCTGCGCTCGTCGATAGCCCGGCTGACGTCTTGCAGTAACGCCGGTCGGTCGAGCAGCAACCCTTCCATCGCGATGCGTTTGATCGCGAGTACGGTGAGTTCACCCTCGGCGTAGGCATCCCCGGTGACGGGCTCGCGGGTGAGCGCGGTCTGGCCGAGGAAATCACCCTGCTGCAGGGTGCGGATCGGCACGCTCGGTCCGCCCCCGGCATCGACGCACAGCCTGATCCGGCCCTTGATCACGAACGTCATCGCCGACGGGATCTCCCCGTGGCCGAGGATGAGTTCGCCGTCGCCGTACCGGGCGAGGGTGGTGTTCGGCAATAGCGCTTCCATGTCGCAGTGGCCGAGTCGCAGAATCGGCGCGACCTTCCGTAGTGCCGCGACCCGGTGCGGTAGTGCGGAGAAGTCGTCGTCGGCACCGTCGGAGTGCAGACCGACACGCCGGGACGCGTACCACAACCACCGCTGGAACGTAGTCCTGGCGGCGGCGTCGTCGCCGGGAGAGGCCAGCGGGATCGTGGTCGTGTATCCGGTGCTGCTGGTCGCGGCCACCACCGGTGTGGCGCCGTCGCGAAGCTGCGGAAGTTTCGAGGCGACCCTGGCCAGTAGCGCGCAGACCTCGTCGGGGGCATCGGCGGCGGTGAAGGTTGACTCCACCACCAAGTTATAGCTGCCGGCGGGTCTGCTCAGATTCGCGAACGATGCTGCCGCCAGAACGGAGTTGGGAATGATCTGCATGCCACTGCCGGTGTCGATATGTGTTGCGCGCCAATTCACCTCGGTCACTCGTCCGCGAATCACGCGGATACTCGGAATGTTGGTTTCCACCCAGTCGCCCAACTTGAACGGTTGCTCGAAGAGCAGCAGCAGTCCCGAGATGATCTGGCCAACGGAGTTCTGCAGGGTCAGGCCGAGCACGATCGAGCCGATACCCAATACGGTGAACAGCTTGCCGACATTGGCGCCCCAGACCTGGGAGAAGATCAGCGCGACGCCGAGGGCGATGATCACGAATCGGGCCACGTCGAGGAAGATCGACGGCAGCCGGCGCCGCCAACTGCCCTCGGGCGCGCCTTGGAACAGTGTGGCGTTGAGACCGGCGAGCAGCATCAGCAGTACCAGGAAGCCCAACACCGTGGTGACGATTCGCACCCCGGTCGTCTGCGCCGAGATATCGCTGGTTTGCACGATGAGAAGCAAGACGGCACCCAGTGGCAGGACGTAGTTGCGCAGCAGGCCGACCGGCTTTGCCAACGCACTGCCTCGGCGGTTGAGGCTGTTGTGCAGTTCGGTCAGCAGCACCAGTGCCGTCGGCAGTCCAATGGCGAGGATCAGCGCCCAGTAGAACCACGGGGCCGTCACGATGCTCACGAATCACCACTCATGTGTTGTCTTCGGCAAGCAGCCAGACCGGTTCCTCCCGGCCGCCGGTGGTGACCGAGCCGGCCGGGAGATAGCGCCGGGTATCCGCGGTGGCCTCGCGCACGCCGGTGGCGACGTACACACCGGGTTTAGCGGTGCTGCGGCGGATCGAGGCCGCCAGGTTCACCGCCGAGCCCCACATGTCGTACACCAGGCCGGCTCGTCCGACAAGTCCGCTTATCACCGCGCCGGTGTTGATGACGACACGCAATGCGATGTGTTGATCGTTCTCGGCGTTATATCGCTCGACGATCCGCTGCATTTCGACGGCGAAGTCCACCGTGCGCGCCACGTTGTCCAGCCGCGGAATGGTGAGCCCGCAACTGGCCAGGTAGCCGCCGTAGGTGTTGCGCACCCGTTCGACGCCCAGATCTTCGGCGGCTCGATCGAATTCGCTGGCCAGGTTGTTGATGATCGCCAACGTCTTCTCGGCATCGAGTTCGCCGGACAGGTCGTCGAGTCCGACCACGTCGGCGAAGAGAACACTGACGTTCTGATGCTCCTCGGCGATGGTCTCCTCGCCGTCACGGTACCGCTGCACCACGGTGTCAGGCATCAGGGAGCGCAGTAGGCGCTCGTTTTCGGCACGCTGCTCGGTAAGGAGTTGATCCTTGACGGCAAGATTGCGGCTCATATCGTTGAAGGCGCCTGCGAGTTGGCCGAATTCGTCGCGGGATTCGACGGGCATGGCGATGTCGTAGTTGCCGGCGCTGATCCGTCGCGCCCCGTCTTCGAGGCGCCGGATCGGGCGGATGAAAACCCGTGACCACAGCGCAGACACCAGGCAGGCGATAAAGATGATTCCCGCCGTGGTCCGGACAAGACGTTGAGCGAATCTGCTTTCCGGTGCGAATGCCTCCGCGCTGTCGGCGGTGGCGACCATGACCCACTGCAGCCCTGCGAGTTTCACCGGCGCATAGGCCACCAATGCTCGGCGGCCGAGGTAGTCGGTGATGATGTCGGTCCCGGCATTGCCCCCCTGCGCGGCTTTCGACGCGGAGGTGCCGACCGGCTGAATAAGGACGGTGGTGCCGATCCGGACCGCCTGATCCGCGACAACGGCGGGTGTGCCGGCGGCGGTCACGGCTTTGCGGTAGGCGTCTGGATCTTCCAGGAACAGCCGGGAATCTGAGCGCATCCGGTCATCGGGTCCGATCAGGAATGTCTCGCCGGTCTGTCCCATCCCGACCTCGGTCCAGTTCCTGTCGAATGTCATGACCCGGTTGAGCATCGACAACGGAAACTGCATTGCCAGCACTCCGACCGGCCTGCCCACCTGTCCGATCGGAGTGACGATCCAGGCCGTGGGCTCATCGACCGGAAGGTATCGGGCGAAGTCGGTGGTCTCGACGGAGTCGACGTCGTTGGTTGACATCGCCCGGCGATAGGCGTCGGCCAGGGTGCTCTCGCCACGGTAGGGACCGGTGATGATGTTGGTCCCGAGATCCACTCCCTTGTTAGCGGAGTACACCACATCGCCGTTTTTATCGAGGAGGAGTAGATCGGCGTAGCCGGTCCGTTCGATGAGACGCCGGAAGTAGGCGTTGTAGCGGGCGTTCGCCGTCGACCAGGCACTGCCGTCGCCGGCATCGTCGCGGCCGCGCCCGGCGATGGGATCGGTGGCGGCAACCGTGTATTCCGCCTGTAGATACTTCTGGGCATTCGAGGTGGGCATCAGCGCTTTGACGTCGACAGTGCCGCCACCGTCGCTGGCGCCGGCGAACCGGGCGGTGTAGTAGGCGTCGAGGGCTCCGGCCTGTTCCGGGGTGACGGTGGCGTCGGCGAGTCGGTCGAATCCCGCGGTGAACGCGCTGATCGCCGCGACGGTGGTTTCGTTGCCGGCGGTATTGAGCACCGAGTTGCGCATGTCGGTGAAACGGCCCTCTATCGTCTGCGACTGCAACTCCCGGATGCCGGTGAGCCGGTCGAACACCGCGGCGCGCAGCGACGAGCGACCGGACTGGAATCCGATTCCGCCGGCCGCCAATGCGGCCAAAACGCTCATCGTCAGGATCATCAGCAGCAGCTTGGACTGGATGCCGACCCGGGAGAGCAGGCGCCGCCGGGGCCGGGGCTGCGGGTTTGGTGCTGACATGGCTCCTGAGGGTAGTCCCATCAGGTCGGTCGGAGCACTTGCCAACCGTGGGCGGGCACCTCCGTTGCGCTCACCACCTTCTCCGGTGGTGCGCCGGAGCCGGCCAGCAACTGCGCCCGGCGGCCGGTCAATGTTTCGACGGGAAGCGCACACGGCACGTCGTCGATATTGAGCGCGACGATCAACGCGTCGTCACCGTGGCGGGTTTCGTAGGCCAGAAACCGGTTCTGGAGTCGAAGTGCCGTGGTTCTTGCCTCGTGCAGCCACGGGTGCCGACGGCGCAGCCCGATCAGGTAGCGGTGCAGATTCAGAATTTCTTGTGCGGCGCTATCCACGTGCTCGGGCGGGCAGCCGAACTCCGGTCGCACGGCGTCGTCGCCGCCGGCGCGGTCCTCTTTGACACCCCGGTAGGCGAACTCGTCACCGGCGTAGACCGACGGAACGCCGCCGACGGTGAACAGCAGCACCAGTGCGTGGGCAAGGTGTCCAGGGTGCTGCAACTGGCTTGCGATGCGGGTGACGTCGTGGTTGCCGACAAAAGTCAGCGGCGCGAAGGTGTCCTGGAATTCGTTGTGGCGCTGCATCGCCCAGTCCAGTTCGTGGAGATTGGCGTCGTTGAGACTGCTCCAGATTGCCTTCCACAGTTCGTACTGGGTGACCGAGTCGACGCCGGTGCCCTCGACGAATGCGCTGTAATCGCCGTGGATCACCTCCGCGACGAACCAGGCGTCAGGCTGGGCCTGGCGCACCCGCGGCAGCACCTGGGCCCAAAATCTTTCGGGCACCGCGTAAGCGGCGTCCAGGCGCCAGCCGTCGACACCGCGGCCCAGCCAGTGGTTCATGACGTCCACGGTGTAATCCACGACCGCCGGGTTGCGATGGTTGAGGGTGATCAGATCGCCGTGGCCCTCGAAGGTGCGGAAGTTACCGGGCCGGCCGGCGAACCACGAGGCGGCTTGCGAGTCCTGGTTCTCGGTGGCCTGCCGGTAGTGCACGAAATCGGTTCCGACGTGATTGAACACCCCATCGAGCAGCACCCTCAGGCCGCGGCGACGGGCCTCGTCGATCAACCGGTCGAAGTCGGCGTCGTCGCCCAGTCGCGGGTCGATCCGGTAGTGATCGGTGGTGTCGTAGCCGTGGGTGCGGGAGGCGAATACCGGCCCCAGTGCGATTCCGGACGCGCCGAGTTCGACGGCATGATCGAGCCAGCCGATAATCCGGGATAGCCGGTGCTCGGCGGGGGTGGGCGGGGCTTCGACCGGAAATGCGCCCACGAAACCC
>NZ_JAEMSG010000031.1 GCF_016462945.1 Mycolicibacterium sp.
GACTGCCAACGGGTCGGCGACGGCGGGGCAGGATTACACCGCGGCCTCGGGCACGCTGACGTTCACCGCCGGCCAGACTTCCAAGCAGGTGAGCTTGACCATCCTTGGTGACCGCACGGTCGAGGCCGATGAGACGTTGGCATTGACCCTGTCGGCCCCCACCGGGGCCGTTCTCGGGGCCGGGAAAACTGCCACTATGACTATTACCAATGACGATAAGGCGGCGGCGGCCAAGGCCGTCCCGGCGGCTCCGCTCGGCGCTACCCTCGCCGGATCAGACCGGCAAACAGGTTTGCGACCGGAGTCCGCCACCCAGAAGCTGGATGTTCCGACCCTGCGAAAGAAAACCGCAGCCTAGGCATTGAGCACGATTTCATGGCCGGTGGGCTCTCCCGGTAACCTGCGCTAGGACGGGCGATTTGCCCAGCACGTTGTCCCGGGCGTGTAGCTCAGTGGTAGAGCTCTGGTTTTACACACCAGCGGTCGGCGGTTCGATACCGTCCACGCCCACCATGCGACGGCTGCCGCTCGATCGCGAGCTACGGGGCCAGCGCGTCTGCCTGAAGCGCGCTAAGAGTCGCCCGTTCGGCATCCTGGCTGAAACGGCGAATGGCCTCGTCATCGGTGGCCATCGAGACGGCATCGTGAATACACCGAACCATCGTCGCTCGTGAAATTTTGAACTGATGTCCAGCGGTGAAGAGTTCGGCCGGACGTCGGGCTGCACTCAGTATCGTTTCATAGGCGGGCATTAGGCACATCAGAGAGGCGATGCGGTAGCCGGCAGCCCGGTGGGGCACATCGAGCACGTACGCGGTGGCGGTGCGTAACTCCGCTAAAATATCGCCCAGCACGTGCTGGATCCAGCCGATGGGCGCGCCGGCCAAATCCAATGGTGTGTGGTTGATTTCGCGTAACCACTCGTTGGGTAGATAGCAGATCCGTCGATCCAGATCCTCGGCGAAATCTTTGAGAACATTGGTCTTCTGCAGAGCACGCCCGCACGCTTCGCTACCCGACAATAGGCTCTTCGCGACTCTTCCCGAGAGCCCATAATGGTCGATGACAAGTTCGGTTCCCATGCCGCCCACGGTGCCGGCTACCGAGTAGCAGTAGTCGTTGTAGGCAACCGCCGTCGTCAACACCCGCACCGTGTTGTGAACCACCACGGTGGGGGACTGCGCCGGATCAAGCACCGATTCCATACCTCGAGCCATCAGCGCAATCCAGTTTCGGAGAATCGATCGGGTGCGCGGCGGGAAGGTCGAGTAGATCAACCAGAGTGGCAATCCGCCCTCCACCGTCATCAGTTCCCGTTCTGCTGCCGAGAGGCCCGGCCACGACGTGGCTTCCCACTGGGCCAGGCGTGCTGTGGCGATTTCGGGCTCAGACAACAGTTGGGTGAACTCGGTGAAGCGCTCCTTTTGCCAAGCTACCGGCTGCGAACAGTCCTCAATATTGTCCAGTACACGGCACAGCAGGTAGGCGGTCGACACATAGTCCTGTAGTGGGTCCTCCAGCCACGGAACAACCAGCGCGAACGAACGCGAAACCCGGTCCATCGTGACGGTGAGATAGGTCCGCTGCAGTGGCTTGAGCTGGTAGATGTCGAAGGCCATGGGGGTCTTGTCCCCGGGCGCGCTAGGCACCCGCATCAGAGGAAAAACCGGCGGTAATTGCGTCCTTCGCGGCCCGAACCAGGCATTTTCCGGGACGGGGAAATCTCATGCATCTCAATCTACCCGTGGGGTCCAAGACCGCCCGATGGACTACCGCGGGTACGGGACCTCGGACGTGAGCGTGGTTCAGCCGCGGGCGGCGGCGAGGGCACTGGTGCCTGCGACGATTGCCTCACATTGAGCCGGTGACAGTGCGCCGAACAGTGTCGCCATCTGGGCGGTTGTCATTGCCTCGGCTTCTGCCTTCTGGGACGTGATCTCGGGGGTGGGTTCGACCATGTCCTCGTCGGCGAAGCCGTGCAACCTGAAGTGGTCGAGGTCTCGATCGAACTGGCACGCGGTGGCAGGTGTGAGGCCGCATGCTCTGACAGCGTCGGTATGCACGCCGCCGCGCAACTCTCTCAACAGCATGGCCGCCCGGTAGGCCCGAGCGGTGGCCGTCGTCGGTGCCGGGGCAGAACGATATCCATCGTAAAGCGGCCAGGCACCCGCCGGAATCGTGGCAGCCAGGGCATCCACGGCGTTGGTGAACGCGGCGAGGGTGGCCGGATCTGCTGCCGCGAAGGTGGCCTCCGCGTAGTCGTCGGCGGCGCCGAGGTGGGCGGCGCTGATCGCGTCCGCACTGGCGAGGCTACGACCCTGGGCCACCACCGCGGCGATCATTCCAGGTTTGAAGAAGTAGAAGATCTCGTCTGCGGTCTGCGGGTCCACGCCACCGAGCACGGACGCGCGGCCTGCGGCGTAGAGGGATACGACGTTAAGGCCGATGGCATCGGCCCGGGACAGCGCCTGTGGGGAGAAGTAGAAGCCGGCGCCCAACTCCCCGAGGGGGCCGGCCACGGTCGAGGCTGCGGTGGTTACGTCCATCGGCTCAACCTAGCCGGTGGCCCTAACCGTATGGTCAACCGGCGGGTTCTTGCGGGATCGAATCGGTGGCCAACCCGGCGGAGATCTCGCGCGCGATTCGCGGTATTGCGACTACCGCGATGACGGGGATAACGAACCAGCCGAGCGCCACCCACGGCAACACCGCGTAAGCACCCGGTTGGATTGGATAGACGTTGACCCACAGCGTGTAGGTGATCGCGACGGCGGCGATGATCGGGATCACCAGGCTGATCCGTTCGGCACCTGAGGTGGTGCGGCGCACGGATCTTCCCGCGCCGAGGGTAACCAGGAGATAGGCGACCAGAATAGCCAGTGCGGCCAGGGTGGAGGCCCAGAAAAATGAATCGGAGGCCGACGCGCCGAACACCTGCCGCATCGCCTCGTAGCCGAGCGCACCGACGGCCAGGATGAGCAGGGCAGCGTTGCGTGGCGTGCCGGTATTGCCCCCGGTTCGCGCGAGCGCGCTGTTGGGCGCGATATCACGGACGAGGGTGAACAGTATTCGTGAGCCCGCCGCAGCCGCTGCCAGCCCGCCGCCTACGGCGGAGAGCATCGCGAAAATGTCAAACACATCGCCGACGTCCTTTCCGGCATAGACGGTGGCGAGGTCCCCGAGCAACGAGGTGGATGCGGTGAAACGCGCCATATCTGCGGTGGTAAGTCCAAAGCCCAAGACTTCCGCCGCGCTGATGACCGTGCAGATGAGGCCCAGCGTCAGGAGGGTGAAAATCAGGGCCCGGGGAATGGTGCGGGAAGCCTGGGGAATTTCTTTGCCCAGGGTTGCCGACGTCTCGAAGCCGGCGTAGCTCAGGAACCCGAACCCGAGGCCGAGGGCGATCGCATAGAGGCCGATGTGATCCGGGGGCACGAAAACCATTCGGATACGTGGATCGCCGATTGGTCCATGACCTTCGAACACTTTGTTGAGCACCACCGCTGACAGGGCGAGCATCGCCAGGACCGAGATACCTTCGAGGGCCATCAACGCACGACCCGTGACGCGTAGCGAGGTGAGGCTGAGCAGTCCGATGATTCCGGCGCCGATCAACGACAGCGAGTCGGGTGAGAGGTGCGGGGCCGTTGGAAAGCGTGCCAGGATATTGGATCCGAAGAGCCCGAAACCGGCGATGGCGACCATGACGAACGACAGGTATGCGCCGAGGGTGATCCAGCCGGCGACGAACCCGGCCCGCGGCCCCAGCGTGGCACCGACGAACGTGTAGGACGAGCCGCTGCCGGGGTAGCGACGGGCAAGATGCGCGAAGCACCACGCAACGGCCAGCAGCAGCAGGGTGCAGAGTGCGAAGATCAGCGGGACGGCTCGACCGACGTGTTGGGCAGGTTGTTGAGGGTTGAGGTTCATCGCGACGGTCGGTGCCATCCCACCGATCGAGACGGCGACCGCATCGAAACCTCCAGCGGCCAAGGAACGGGCCCGCCGTTGTCCGTTCAGCCGGTTCATCAGCCGAGATTAACCGACGGTGGGGCTAGCATCGTGTCCCATGAGCACGCGATGGGAGCCTCCGCCGTTGCCGCCGCAGAACTTTGCACCTCCGCGCCCAGCGACCAGAGCCCGATGGTTACCCGCAGCGATTATCGGCGCGGCCGTAGTGATCGCGGCCGGACTGGTGGCCGGCGCTGTGATACTCAAAGGCAAAGAGGGTGGTTCAGCCGGCGGCCGGCCCACGACCTGCCAGGCGTGGACCCAGACGCAACAGACTCTGCGGGCCATTCCAGCTCTTCCGCAGGTTTGGAACTGGGACACCCCGGATATCGACACCTACATCTCGAACCAGAATGTTCCGGTTGGCAAAGCCTTAGACCTGTTCGAGCCGCAGATTACCGCTGACCCCGCCGACGTTGCGCAGGCGGCGCAGCAGTATGTGGATGTACGACGCACACAGATCCAAACACTGACCGATCACACGTATGTCCCCGCCGATGGGGTCGCAGTGGACCGCGCGTTGGTTCGCCTGAACCAGCTCTGCGGGCTCAAGGACAGTGGCGCACCGCTCTGAGTGCTATTCGTTCGCTGAAGACGAGCGTAATTCGGGGGTGTGACAAGTTCGGTGGTGTTTCAGCAGCAGCCGGTCTGGCCTGCTCGCTGGGCCAGGTGGGCATGCGGAGTTGCATCGGTCCCACTGACCGCGGCCAGAAAAGCATCGAGGTCTACTCGATTGCCGGCCAGCCACGTCCCGCTCACGGTGGCCGCCTCGGCCAGCTTCGCGGGGTCGACGGTGTAGGGATCGGCGGCCAGTTCGGTGAAGTCGGCCAGTTTGCCGACCGTGATCGACCCAACCAGGGTGTCGCGATGCAGTGTTCGGGCTGCGTCGATGGTGTGGCCGCGCAACGCTCGGTCGAGGGTCATCACTTGATCCGGGCCGTGGACAGTACCCGACCGAGTACGCCGGGTCACCGCGGTCTGAATGTTGAGCACCGGTGAGGGCGGCGACACCGATCCGTCGTTGTGGAACGTCACCACCGCGCCCGAGGCTTGAGCGTCTCCGAAAGACTGCCAGCGGCTGCCATGGTCGTGATCGAAGATCTGTCCGTCCAGCAGGTCACCCCAGTAGTAGTACTGGAACGGCCCCATCGAGGTGTGGACGCCGAGGCGGGCGGCCCGGTCGAAGTGGCGGCGGGTGCCCGCCCCCAGATGCTCGATGCGCCAGCGATGGTCGGTGCCGAGCAGGTTGTGTCGCTGCAGGGCGGCTTCATAGGCATCCAGCGCCAGGTCGATCGCGAGGTCGCCATTGGCGTGCAATGCCATCTGCCAGCCGGCCGGCGCGCCCCCGTCCAGGATCGCGTCAAGCTCGGCCCGGGTGTAGTTCATTGATTGCGGACCACCGGCTTTGGCCGGGTCGATGCCCGCCATCTGGGTGGTCTTGGTGCTCAGGTAGGGAAACGAGATACCGATGTTGCCCACCCAGGGTGAGCCGTCGGTCCACAACTTGACCCCCTGCTTGACCAGCCAGTCGGCACCCGGGGCGAAGGCGGTGCGCTCGGTGTAGGTGTCGCTGGTGGAGACCTCCCACATGCTGACCCGCAGCGGGCAGGACGGCGCGGACGCAAGTGCCTCGTAGCCGGCCTTGAGGCTGAGGTCGAAAGCCATATCGGAGGTAGACGTCAGACCGGCCTGCGCCATCGTCGCGTAGTACTTTGCGCCGGCCATCAGAGGGTTGCCCAGGGTGGTCAGGATTTCTCCGGCCACCGCGATCAGTACCGCGGTCTCGAAGCCCTGGCCGTCGAGGCTGCCGTCCGGGTTGCGCCCGAAGTGCGCACCGGGAGGGTCGGCCGGCGGGTTGACGTCCCAGCCCTTGGTCTTCATCAATGCGGTGTTGAAGTAGACACCGTGGCCGGAGTTGTCGGCGACGATTGCGACCCGGTCACCGAAGATGCGATCCAACTCGGGTGCCTTGGGCGCGGGACGTTGATGCAGTAGCGCGTCGAAGCCGGAGAACAGCAGTGGAGTGCTGGTATCCGTTTCCGCGATTGCCTGGGCGAAGACCTTCTCCACGTCTGACCAATTCGGCATGCGAAACGGGGTGATGTTGCGCGCGGGAGGTTCGGTGGCGACCCCGCTCATCAGTGGATGGCTGTGCGGTTCGATAAGCCCCGGCAGCAGGGCAGCGGCACCGGTGTCGATCACCTCGGCATCGGGCGCGGCCGCGCGGCACTCGTCCAGCGATCCCACTGCGGTGATCCGGCCGGCCGAAACGGCCACGGCTTCGGCTCGCGGCCGGGTCGGGTCCATCGTGATTACGGTCCCGGCCTTGAGGATCTGATCAGACATCTGCACCCCTCCGTTCGTGCTTGGGCCCAGTACACCAGGTGTGAAAGGCTGCCGGGGTGATAAGGCTCGGACGGTCGGGGCCGGCTGGGATTCTCGCCGCTTACCTGGCCGATGTCCTGTTAGCTGATCCCCGGCGGGGCCATCCGGTGGCGGGGTTCGGTTGGTGCGCAACGGCTCTAGAAAAGATCACCTACCGCGATCGGCGTCGCTCGGGCGCATTACATACCGCCGTACTGGTCGGTGCTCTGGCCGGTACGGGCACCCTGGTGCAGCGTCGCGTCGGGGATGGAACCGCACTGGCAGTGCTGACCGCTGCTGCTACCTGGGTGGCGCTGGGCGGGACCACATTGGCCAAGACCGGGATCGAGATGGCTGATCGATTGGACGCCGATGACATCGACGGCGCGCGCGCACTGCTGCCGTCGCTGTGCGGTCGTGATCCCGCCGCACTCGACGGTCCCGGACTGGCCCGGGCCGCGTGTGAATCGATAGCCGAGAATACCTCCGATGCCACTGTCGCGCCGTTGCTCTGGGCGGCTGTGGCTGGAGTACCCGGTGTGCTGGCCTATCGCGGAATCAACACCCTCGATGCCATGATCGGTAACCGGTCTGAGCGTTATCGCCGATTCGGTTGGGCCGCAGCACGATTGGACGATCTCGCAAATTACATCCCGGCGCGGGTCACCGGAGCCCTGGTGGCACTGTGCGCCGCTGTGGTCGGCGGTTCGGCGATACACGCGGTGGAGGCCTGGCTGCGCGACGCCGACCGCCACCCCAGCCCGAATGCCGGTGTGGTGGAGGCGGCGTTCGCCGGAGCACTGGGGCTGCGGCTCGGCGGTCCGACCCAGTACGGTCACGAACTGGAGATCCGGCCCACCCTGGGCGAGGGCCGCTCCCCGAGTGTGGCGGATTTGCGCCGTGCGGTGCGACTGTCGCTGCTGGTGCAGTTCGCTGCAGTGGTGTTGGCGGCAGGGATCAGCGCCGTCGGCCGTAGCGATCGGTCAGTTTGTCCTCAACGGTGAGTGGCTGCTGGGATGCCTGCGTTGCGGCCCGGTCGGCGGCCTCCCGGCGCCGCATCCGAATCTCCGAGTAGACGAAGTACCCCAGGCCGATTGGCGCCAGGATGCCGAACGCGATCCACTGGATTCCGTAGGACAGGAACGGGCCGGCATCAAGTTGGGGAAGCGGAAGCACGTCGAGACCCCCGGGTTGGTTCTCCATTAACTGCAGATAGGAACGGGTTAATGGGGTGTTGGTGACATCGGCGATCTGGCGGGTGTCGATCGCGTAGACCTGTGTGACACCCTCCTCGCGGAAGGGCTGCTTATCAGCTGCCGGCGCGGTCCCGGAATCGCGCAGCCATGCCGTGATGGTCACCGATCCGGTGGGGGCCAAGGGAACCGGCGGGACCTGGGTGCCCTGCACCGGCCGCACATAACCCCGGTTGACCAACACGGTGGGCCCGAAGTCGACCGCGAAGGCGGTCAGCACCTCGAAGGCCGGAGCTCCGCCGATCACGCGAAGTCGGGCGAGCACCTGCGCGACGGGCAGATACTTTCCGGTGGCTGTGACCCGGCTCCATTGCTGATCGGGAGCGAACGAATCCTGTTGCGGCAGAATGGATATCACCGGAACCGGATCGGACGCCAGGGAGGCCGCTATCTGACTGTTCTCTCGGGAAGTCTTGGTGTTCTTGCCTAACTGCCACGGCGCCAGCACGGTCAGCGACAGATAGGCGAACCCGGCGACCACGAGGGCCAGGGCGATCCAGCCCGGCCGCAGCAGGAATGTCCACCGCCGCATCAGGCGTCCGATCCCTCTGTGTCTGATCCCTCTGTGTCTGATCCCTCTGGGTCTGATTCTTTTGGGGCCAGGCGTTCGTCGACCCAGCTATGCAGACCGGGCAGCGCCGCGTCAATCACGGTGAAGACATCCTCGAAGTCGGCGTGGTCGCCGTAGTAGGGATCCTCCACGTCCAGTGCGTGGGCACCCGAGCGCGGATCAAACGACCGCAACATGCGTAATCGGTCGGTCTGCACGCCGAAGTCGGTGAGTATGCGCAGGTGATTGCGGCCGAGCGCCACCACCATGTCGGCGGACAGGTGATCAGCGCCGACTTGGGCCGCGCGGTGCGCCATCGGGTATCCGCGCTCGCGCAGCACTCGGACCGCCCGATCGTCGGCGCCGGCGCCGACGTGCCAATCGCCGGTGCCCGCACTGCTCACCCGCACCACGTCGGCTAGGCCGCGCTGCGCAATCTGATGGACGAACATCTTCTCTGCCATCGGTGAGCGGCAGATATTGCCCGAACACACGAACGTGACATGCAACGTCCAATTCCCGGGTTCAGACACCGAGTGCCTCCCGCAGCGCCGACATGGTGGCGACATGGGTGGCGGCCTCGGTCGGGCCAGGCCCGGCGAAATCGTCCGCGCCGTAACCCCAGCCCACCACCAGGGTACCGATACCGTGCTCTGCGGCGCCCTCGACATCGTGGATGCGGTCACCGACCATCACCACCCGCTCGGGTAACGGCTGCAGCTGCGACAGGGCGCGCGAGAGCACATCGGTCTTGGTGGCGCGGGTTCCGTCCACGTTGGCCCCGGCGATGACGTCGAAGTGGTCCGTCAGGCCGAAGTGGTCGAGGATGCGTCGCGCGGTGGGTTCGACCTTGGAGGTCGCCACGGCCAGCCGCACCCCTGCGGCTCGCAGATCCGCCAGCAATGCCGCCACCCCGTCGAACACACTGTTCATCGCCCATCCGCGGCTGGTGTAGTCGTCCCGGTAGGCGGTGATCGCCTCATCGGCGCGATCACCCAGACCCATGGCCGCGAGGGTGTGATGCATCGGCGGACCCACTACTCGGCCGGCCAGGTCGCCCTCGGGTATCTCGGCGCCGATCGTGGCCAGGGCGTGGCGGAAGCTGGCCACGACGCCTTCCGCAGAATCCGTCAGTGTGCCGTCGAGATCGAAGATCACCAACTGTGGTCGGGTGCCGGGGGACGTGGGCGTCACAGCACCATTGTCGCTGACCCACACCGGCAGCTGCGCCCAGGCTTCGCGCACTACTGTTCTCCTGGTGGTGGGTGAGCAGGGCGACAGGCGGCAGTTGGGTATGCGGGCTGCCGGGGCACCGCGATGAGCGTGCGTCTGGCGGACATCATCGCGGTACTCGATGACGCTTACCCGCCCGGTCTGGCGCAGGACTGGGACTCCGTGGGTCTGGTGTGCGGAGATCCGCAGGACACCATCGACTCGGTGACCGTCGCCGTCGACGCCACCGCCGCGGTGGTGGACACCGTCGGGCAGCGCGGACTGCTGCTGGCTCACCACCCGCTGCTGCTGCGCGGGGTGGACACCGTCGCCGCGAGCACGCCGAAGGGTGCACTGATCCACCGGCTCATTCGCAACGGCGCAGCACTGTTCACCGCACACACCAATGCCGACGCGGCCAGCCCAGGCGTGTCCGACGCGCTGGCCGAAGCACTGGGGTTGACGGTCGAGGCGGTTCTCGAACCCGCCTCGGGCGGCCTGTCCCCGAACGTCGGCACCGGCCGGATCGGCACGGTGGCCCGTCCGCAACGTTTTGCCGACTTTGTCACGTGGGTGAATTCGGCTCTGCCACAGACAACCTGGGGGGTTCGCGCAGCGGGCGATGCGGACGCGACGGTGACGAGGGTTGCGGTATGCGGCGGTTCGGGCGACTCGCTGCTGGCGGCGGCCGCCGCTGCCGGCGTGCAGGCCTATGTCACGGCCGATCTGCGCCATCACCCGGCGGACGAGCATCGGCGGGGCAGTGACGTCGGATTGATCGACATCGCCCACTGGGCCAGTGAATACCCGTGGTGCACTCAGGTTGCTGAGCTGTTGCGCGCGCAATTCGGCGCGGCGCTTCCGGTGATGGTGTGCCCCCTGCGCACCGATCCCTGGAATGTCGAATACCCGAGAGGCGATCATGAAAGCTGAAGTGGTGCAACAGGTGCTATTGGTTGAGCTGGCTGAACTGGATGCAGAGCTGTCCCGCCTGGCCCACCGCGTCTCGCATCTGCCCGAACAACAGCACTTTGAGCAGCTACAGGCCGACCAGCGCAGCGCCGCCGATCGGCTCGCCGTCATCGGTATCGCGATGGAGCACGTCGATGCTCAGGTGAGCCGATTGGAATCCGAGGTCGACGCGGTCCGCCAGCGGGAGGACCGTGATCGCGGGCTGCTGGACTCCGGTTCGGTGAACCCCAAACAACTCGAGGAACTCCAGCATGAGCTGGGCACCCTGGAGCGTCGGCAGGCGAGTCTGGAGGATTCGCTGCTGGAGGTGATGGAACGCCGCGAGCAGCTCGCCGCCGAACAGGCAACCGAACAGGCCGGTGCCCAGGAGCTGGAGCGCGAACTTGTCGCCGCAGAGCAGGCCCGTGACGAAGTGCTTGCGGAGATCGAGCAGACCCGCACCGAACGGGCCACCCGGCGGGCCGAACTGGTGGCGGAGCTGGACGCCGAGCTGCTGAAGGTCTACGACCGGCAACGCGGGACATCGGGCATCGGCGCAGCCAGACTTGTCGGCGGCCGCTGCGGAGCCTGCCGTATCGAACTCGACCGCGGCGAATTATCGCGAATCACAGCGGCTTCCGATGACGAAGTGCTGCGCTGCTCGGAGTGCGGGGCGATCCTGTTGCGGGTCCGTGGGCGCGGCGAGTGAGAGTCATCATCGAGGCCGATGGCGGCTCCCGCGGAAACCCAGGACCGGCCGGATTCGGGTGTGTGGTGTGGTCGGCCGACCATGGCACCGTCCTGGCGGAGCACAAGCAGTACATCGGGCTCACCACCAACAACGTCGCCGAATACCGTGGTCTTATCGCCGGGCTCGAGGAGGCGCGTCGGCTCGGCGCGAATGAGGTTGCGGTGTCGCTGGACTCGAAACTCATCGTCGAACAGATGAATGGACGCTGGAAGGTCAAGCACCCCGGATTGGCAGAATTGCATCAGCAGGCGCGAGCCCTGGCATCGACGTTCGATGTCGTCACTTTTTCCTGGATTCCCCGGGAACGCAATAAGGACGCTGATCGTCTGGCCAATGAAGCCATGGATGCCGCTCACGGGGAGCAGGCACCAACCGCCGCCGACCCGCCGCCCAGCGCGGTAGCAGTCCCCCCGTCGGCCTGGACCGGTAACCGTGGCGGACCTACCCGCCTGCTGCTGTTGCGTCACGGTCAGACCGAGCTGTCCGTGCAGCGTCGCTACTCCGGACGCGGCAACCCCGAACTCACCGAGATCGGTCGCAGCCAGGCCGAAGACGCCGCCCGCTACCTTGCTCAGAAGGGCGGTATCGCCGCGGTGATCAGCTCCCCGCTGCAGCGGGCGCGCGATACCGCCACGGCGGCAGCGGGTGCCCTCGGCCTGACGGTCGACGTCGATGACGATCTCATCGAGACCGACTTCGGCGAGTGGGAGGGACTGACGTTCTCCGAGGCGGCCGAGCGGCACCCCGGGGTGCATGGCCGCTGGTTGCGCGACACCAGCTTGCAACCGCCGGGTGGAGAGAGCTTCGACGACGTTCAGTATCGGGTCCAGCGTGCTCGAGACCGGATTATCGAAAAGTATGGCGCTGCCACGGTGCTGGTGGTCTCGCACGTCACCCCGATCAAGACACTGCTGCGTCTCGCGCTGAGTGCGGGCCCGACAATTCTGCATCGCCTGCACCTGGATCTTGCGTCGCTGAGTATCGCGGAGTTCTACCCCGACGACGGAGCATCAGTCCGACTGGTCAACGACACCTCGTACCTACGGCGCCACGATGGCTGAACCGGCCGCCGATGCACACGCCGCGTGGGAGGAGCACTACACGGCCAAGCCGCAGGTCTGGAGCGGGCGGGTGAACGCCCGGCTGGCCGAGATCGTCGCCGACCTGGATGCTGCGCACGCTCTTGACCTTGGCTGCGGCGAAGGCGCCGATTCGCTGTGGCTGGCCGAACGCGGGTGGAATGTCGTGGCGGTCGACATCTCGACCACGGCGCTGACCCGGGCTCATGCTGCCGCTGAATCGCGTGGGCTCGCGGCTCAGATCGACTTTCAGCAGTGCGATCTCGGCAGCGGTTTCCCTGACGGCTCCTTCGATCTGGTGTCGGCGCAGTTCCTGCACAGCCCCGTTGAGATGGACCGGGCCGCTCTGCTTCGGCGGGCTGCCGACGCGGTAGCTCCCCGCGGCAGCCTGGTGATCGTCGATCACGGTGCGGCCCCGCCGTGGGCGTCGAAGATTCACCATCGCGAGTTCCCCAGCGCCGAGTCGGTGTTGGCCGGCCTGGATCTGAACGGCGCTCAGTGGGAACAGGTCCGGGTGGGTGCGGTAGAACGGATGGCGGACAGTCCCGACGGGACGCCGGTTTCGCTGACCGATAACGTGGTCTGGGTTCGGCGGGCCGAGCCGTCACGGAATTAGGAACCAGCGAGCCATCGCGAAATCAGGAATCACTAGGGGAATGAACGTGGACACACCGCCGGGGTCGACCGAATCGCCGGTGCGGCAGGCGATGCTCCGAAGGCTGCAGCGACGCGCGGTGGTCAAGGGGGAGATCGTCCTGCCGGCAGTGCCCGCCATGCTGGAGGAGTACATCACCCTGTGCGACGAGACGTTCAGGGCCATCGGGGTGCAGTTCTCGAAAGAGGACTTTGACCACATGCGCGGTATCCTCACCAGCCAGCTAGCTGAGGCGTACACGGCGTCCCCGCGGTCGGACATCGTCATCGCCTACGAGTCGCCGGTCGGCATGACCGCCACCTACACGATCAACTCCCGTTGGTTCACCGTCGCCGGGGCCTACGACAACTGGATCGCCACCCGCGAGCCACCGCTGTTCGGCACCGAGCCGGACGCCCGGGTGTGGGATCTGGCAGGCGAAGCCGCCGACCCGGCGACGTTCCGGGTGCTTGACATCGGCGCCGGAACCGGGCGCAACAGCATTGCGTTGGCCCGGCGCGGTCACCCGGTCGACGCGGTCGAGATGACCGGGGGATTCGCCGATATCATTCGCGCCGAGGCCGCCAAGGAGTCGCTGAATATCCAGGTTATCCAGCGCGACGTCTTCGCCACGCTCGAGGATCTGCGCACCGACTACCAGTTGATCCTGCTCTCGGAGGTGGTGTCGGACTTCCGTAACGCCGAACAGCTCAGGGGACTTTTCGAACTGGCCGCCCACCGCCTGGCCTCGGGGGGACGGCTGCTGTTCAACATCTTCCTGGTCCGAGCAGGTCACACCGTCGACGACGCAGCCCGCGAACTCGGTCAGCAGGCATACACCTCGATCTTTACCCGCGGGGAGCTGGCCAATGCGGCAGCGCTGCTGCCGCTCGACCTGGTCGCCGATGACTCGGTCTACGAATACGAGAAGAGTCATCAGCCTATCGAAAAGTGGCCCCCGACCAGCTGGTATGCCAACTGGACCACCGGGCTCGACGTCTTCGACCTGCCCGTCGAGGAGTGCCCGATCGAGATGCGCTGGCTGGTCTACCGCAAGAACTAGTACGTTGGGCGGTGCGGACGAGTTGGCCGGGCGGCCGCGGCACACGGTGGGCAACCGTCGATGGGTCGAGGAAAGTCCGGACTTCACAGAGCAGGGTGATTGCTAACGGCAATCCGAGGTGACTCGCGGGACAGTGCCACAGAAAACAGACCGCCACCCGCAAGGGTGGTAAGGGTGAAACGGTGCGGTAAGAGCGCACCAGCATCCCGGGTGACCGGGGTGGCTTGGTAAACCCCACCCGAAGCAAGGCCAAGAGGCTGCATTCCGGTGCGGCTGCGCAGGCGCTCGAGGGCTGCTCGCCCGAGCCTGTGGGTAGGCCGCTCGAGGCACCCGGTGACGGTGTGCCCAGATGGATGGTCGTCGCCGCGCCGCCGTAATACGGTGACGCGGAACAGAATCCGGCTTACAGGCCAGCTCGTCCGCCCCTACGGGCCTCCCGCACGCTGCGGCGCAACGCTGTGAGAGCTTCGGCGAGTTGCGCGCGACACCGATCGCCCACCTCGGCCTTGTCCTGGTAGAGCACCCCGTAGGTGAAGGTGTCCTCGCCGGCCGCGTACGCGGCGTCCGCCTGTCGCAACAGATGGGTGCGGCTGATCACGCTGTCCTGGTGATCGCCAAGCAGGGTTTGGATGATCTTGGAACGGCTGGCCACCTTCGCATCACCGGTGGCTGCGGCGACATAGCGAAGTCGCTTGGCAGCCTTGCGGATTCGGTGCAGCGCATCGTCGCGATCGGTCTCGTCGGTCCCCCGCGAGGCCTTGGTGGCCTTGCGGACCCGTTGGTAGCTCGACGCGATAGTGGCCGGCGGATGGCCATCCTCGCCCGCGGGGGTTTGGATCACGACGAGTCCCTCCAGCGCGTCGAGCAGTCGGAAGTAGCGCGGCGAACGCATCGCCACCCACGACCTGCGCAGCCCGGACTGGTACTGCCGACGGGCGCCGTCGACCAGTCGTTCGCGCACCGGTCCGCGCACGAGGTCCGGCGCCAATGCATCCAGAGCCTTGGCATAGCTCTCGGCAAGCACCTCAGCGTCGCGGGCCGTGCCCAGTACGCCAGCAAGCTCACGCAGTTCACTGAGCACCCAGGCGTCGTCGTTGAGCCCGAAGGCATCCTCGGATGCCTGCAGCAGGCTTCGGATCTGGCGGGTAGCCACCCGCATCTGATGCACTGAGTCGGGGGCATCGGCGCGAACTGCGCGATCCCACACCAACAGCAGTTCGACCTGTTCGACCACCGCGCGGTGCACGGGATCGGCGGGCGGCGGCGCACCCGCCCGGGTGACGTCGCCGAGCACCTTCGCCAGCTTGGATCCGTGACCGGCCACTGCCGCCCCGGCATCGAGGAGCCGATTGCACAGCCGGCCCAGAACGTCCTCGGCGTCGTCGATGCCGCCGCCGGCGAGTTCCAGTTCCCATTCCCGCCACTGCTGTTCGGTACCGGTGCTGGCGTTGTGCGAATCGATGCACCAGGCGTGGACGCGGTCATCGCAGAACTCGGCCAGTGCCGCCCCGTCGGGTCCGTAGAGCAGCGTGACATCGCGGGCCGTGAAGATACGAGCCACCGGCACCAGTGCGCGGTCGCGCACGATGGCGGCAACGATGTCGATCAATTCGCCGGGGACATCGGGGGCGCCGGTGTCCGGGCCCAGCGGTGCGTGGATCTCGGTCCGTGCATCGGGCCCGGCCGGCAGCTTGAGATGCCAGCCGGCATCGGGTCCGCCGGTGCGACGGCGCAGCGTCACGCGCCGTGCGGAAAGGTCATGGCCCGCGGTATCGAAGTACACCGCCTCCAAGGTCTGCGTCGGGAGCCGCTCGGCCCGGGTGACCATCGACAGGCCGTCGAACGACGGTGTTACGGCACCATCGTCGACATCGAATTTGCGCTCGACCTCAAGATGCCGGGATGAGCCGCCGGACTTCGCCATTTCCACCCTTCACGTCCACCCGCTCACGAAACAGGTCCGAGCAGGGCCGTTTATCGTCGCACAGCGAAGTTATATAGTCCCACCGGCCCGCCGAGTGGCTAGAAGCTGTGCTCCTCGGCGGGAAAGGCTCCGCTGGCAACCTCGTTCG
Organism: Mycolicibacterium sp.; assembly: GCF_016462945.1. Taxonomy (GTDB): domain Bacteria; phylum Actinomycetota; class Actinomycetes; order Mycobacteriales; family Mycobacteriaceae; genus Mycobacterium. The sequence goes on from NZ_JAEMSG010000031.1 coordinate 15,941, forward strand.
CGTACTTCGTTGCCGCACGCCGCAGTTCGCCGCCGACGTCGCCGAAACGCTTGACGAACTTGGCGGTCTTACCGCTGGTGAACCCGGCCATGTCCTGCCACACCAGTACCTGGGCGTCGCAGTTGCGGCCCGCGCCGATACCAATCGTCGGAATGGTCAGCTTGCCGGTGATCTGCGTCGCCAGTTCGGCCGGCACCATCTCCATCACTACGGCGAACGCGCCGGCCTCGGCCACGGCGATCGCATCGGCGATGGTCTGCTCGGCGGCGTCGCCGCGGCCCTGTACTCGGAATCCGCCCAGGCTGTTGATGCTCTGCGGGGTGAATCCGATATGGGCCATCACCGGGATACCGGCGGCGGTCAGGGTGGCGATCTGATCGGCGACACGTTCGCCGCCCTCCAACTTGACCGCGTGCGCCCCGGCCTCCTTGAAGAACCGGGTGGCGGTGGCCAGCGCCTGGGCCGGGCCGCCCTCATAACTTCCGAAGGGCAGGTCCGCCACCACTAGAGCGTGCTCGGCACCGCGCACCACCCCGCGCACCAGTGGGATGAGCTCATCGACGGTGACCGGCAACGTGGTGTCATAGCCGTATACGACGTTGGCCGCGGAATCACCGACCAGTAGCACGGGAATGCCGGCCTCGTCGAGGAGTCGGGCGGTGGAGAAGTCGTAGGCGGTGAGCATCGCCCACCTGTGGCCCTCGACCTTCATCCGCTGAAGATGGTGGGTGCGGATCCTGGCGCGAGGTTCGGTGTGCGCAGTGGCTGTCCCGCCGTAGAGCGTCTGCTCTGACATGGTTATCCCCAGTGTTTGTCGGGTCGATCCTCGTGGCCTGACTCAGGTCCCCGGGTTCGTGTGACGACCCTATTCTGCCACCGGCGCGGCCCAGGGGGAATCTTCGCCGGAGTGCGCTTCCTCACAGTGCGCCCGGGCAACGGTTTGCGGGTTCGCGCTCGGCCTCCTAAAAGCGGGCTTAACATCGCACAATGCAGCATCTTCAGCGGCTCAGCGGGCTTGATGCCAGCTTCCTGTACCTCGAAACCCCGACTCAGCCGCTGCACGTGTGTTCCGTCTTGGAGTTGGACGCGTCCACCATTCCGGGCGGTTACAGCTTCGAGCGTGTGCGCGATGAGCTGGCGCTGCGGATCACTGCGATCCCGACCTTTCGGGAGAAACTGGCCAACAGCTTCCTGAACCTCGATCATCCGGTGTGGGTGGAGGACGAACACTTCGACATCGAGCGCCACGTGCATCGCATCGGTCTGCCCGCGCCGGGCGGGCGAGCGGAGCTTGCGGAGGTGTGCGGCCATCTTGCGGCTCTGCCGTTGGGCCGCCGCCACCCGCTGTGGGAGATGTGGATCATCGAGGGACTCGGCGGCACCGACGCCCGCAAGGGTGGACGGATGGCGGTGTTGACCAAGGTCCACCACGCCGCCGTCGACGGCGTCACCGGCGCCAACCTGATGTCGCAGCTGTGTTCGGTGGAGCCCGATGCGCCGACGCCGGAGCCGGTCAGGGGCAGCGCCGAGGTCAATCCGCTCAGGATCGCCATCGGCGGGCTGGCCCGCTTCGCCACCCGTCCCATCAGTCTGGCGACCACTGTCCTACCCGAGACCGTGTCGACGGTGGTGGAAACCGTGCGCCGGATCGCCGGAGGCCGGGCGATGGCGTCGCCCTTCGGCGCGCCGCACACCCCGTTCAATGCCAGCATCACCGCTCACCGAAACGTGGCCTTCGCCCAGCTCGACTTCACCGATATCAAGACGGTCAAGAACCATTTCGGTGTGAAGGTCAACGATGTGGTGATGGCGCTGGTGTCGGGCGTGCTCCGGCAGTTCATGCTCGACCGGGGCGAGCTTCCGGAGGCCCCGCTGGTGGCTATGGTGCCGGTGTCGGTGCACGACCGCTCCGACCGGCCGGGCCGCAACCAGGTGTCGGGGATGTTCTCCAGCCTCGAAACCCAGATCGAGGATGCGGGCGAGCGATTGACGGCGATCGCGGCGGACAACACCGTCGCGAAGGAACACAGTGCGGCGATCGGGGCCACGCTGCTCCAGGACTGGAGCCAGTTCGCGGGGCCGGCGGTCTTCGGCGTGGCGATGCGGGTCTACGCCCGCAGTCGGCTGACTGAGTCGCCCGTCCACAACCTGGTGGTGTCCAACGTCCCCGGACCGCAGATTCCGCTGTACTTTCTGGGCGCCGAGGTGGACGCGATGTACCCGCTCGGACCGATCTTTCACGGGGCGGGTCTGAACATCACGGTGATGTCGCTCAATGGAAAGCTCAACGTGGGCCTCATCTCCTGCCCGGAGTTGCTGCCCGATCTGTCGCAGATGGCCGACGGTTTCGCTGTGGGGATGAAAGAGCTGTTGACGGCCACCAAATCCCGGCGTCGGTGAGCCGCCACCGACCTGCGGCCGGTTCGGCACTACCGGTGGTTTCCGGTGAACGTGGCAGCATGTTGGCTATGAGGATGTACCAACGACCCCGCGCCGTGCGCGCCGCAGTGGTGCTTCCCGTGCTGGCCGCCCTGCTCTCGTCAAGCGGTTGCGGCAATGTGGTGTCCGGAAAAGCGGTGCTGGCCGGACCGCAGATCGGGCAACCGGTGCAGTGGGGGCCGTGCCGGTCGAGTGGCGGCAGCGGCGGCGAGGCGATGCCGATACCGGCGGGCGCGCAATGCGGCAAGATCGCCGTTCCCGTCGACTACAGCAAGCCCGACGGCGATGAGGCCACCCTCGCGCTGATTCGGTTCCCGGCCATCGGCGAAAAAATCGGTTCGCTGATCATCAACCCCGGCGGCCCGGGGGCCTCCGGGATCGAGGCGGCCGCCAGCATTGTCGAGGGGCTGCCACCCGATATGCGCCGGCGTTTCGACCTGGTGGGCTTCGACCCTCGCGGGGTCGGCGGGTCCACTCCGGCGGTGTGGTGCAACTCGGACGCCGACAACGATCGGTTGCGAGCCGAACCGCAGGTGGACTACAGCCCCGAGGGGGTGCAGCAGATCGAAACGGAGACCAAGGACTTCATCCAACGTTGTGTCGACAAGATGGGCAGTCACTTCCTGGCCAACGTCGGTACTGAGAATGTGGCCAAGGACCTCGATGCTCTTCGCGCGGCCCTGGGCGATGACAAGCTGAATTACCTCGGCTACTCCTATGGAACCCGGATCGGCGCTGCCTACGCCGAGGCTTATCCGAATAAGGTGCGGGCGATGATCCTCGACGGCGCCATCGATCCCAACGCCGACCCGATCCAGGCCAATATCGACCAGGCCGAGGCGTTCCAGAAAGCGTTCAACGATTACGCCGCCGATTGCGCCAACGATCCCGGATGCCCGTTGGGCACCGACCCGGAAAAAGCTGTCGATGTCTACAAGAGCCTGGTCGATCCATTGGTAGACAAGCCGATGGCGACGCGGGATCCGCGCGGACTGTCCTACAGTGATGCGCTCGCCGGCACTCTGATGGCGTTGTATTCGCCGCGACTCTGGCAGCACCTGACCCGTGGACTGACCGAGATGACCGAGGGCCGGGGTGACACCATGCTTGCGTTGGCTGACATGTTTATGCAACGTGATGCCCAGGGGCACTACACCAATGCCACCGACGCGCGGGTCGCGGTTAATTGCGTCGACGAGCCGCCGATCACCGACAGCGTCAAGGTGGTTGAACAAGATCGCCGGATGCGTGAAGTCGCTCCCTTTATGAGCTACGGAGAATTCACCGGCCACGCCCCGATGAGCACCTGTGCGTTCTGGCCGGTGCCACCCACGAGCAACCCGCACATTGCAGCCGCACCCGGCCTGCCGCCGGTGCTGGTAGTGTCGACCACTGGCGATCCGGCCACGCCGTATCAGGCGGGTGTGGATCTGGCCGAGCAACTCGGCGGAGCGTTGTTGACGTTCAACGGCACCCAGCACACCGTGGTTTTCCAGAGCAACGCCTGCGTTGACGACTATGCAGCCGCCTACCTGATCGATCTGAAGTTACCGCCGCCCGGCGCCACCTGCTGAACCGCTGCGTTTCCGATACCGAGGCGTGACCCTGCGGCGTCGCTTCGGCGTCTCCCATCGTGTCACGATGGCGCAATGAGACGTGCGGGTCGGATTGGCTCGGCGCTGTTTGTCTGTGCCGTGGTTGCGAGCGGCGTCATCGCCGGGCCGGCGGAGGCGACCCCGGGTGCGGATCAGACGACCGCGGCGAAGCCGGTGTGGGGCAGCTGCGATCGCTTCATCACCGACGCCTTTCTACCCACCGCCGAATGCACAGACGTTCCGGTGCCGATCGACGAAGCGGATCCCGCAGGGGCGCAAGCACAGTTGGCTGTCATCAGGATTCCAGCCACGGGCAAGCGACTCGGGTCACTACTGATGAATCCAGGGGGGCCGGGCGCTTCTGCGGTCGACCTCGTGGTCAGTCTCTCGGACGTGCTGTCCGACAGTCCGATCACCGAACACTTCGACCTGGTGGGCTTCGACCCGCGCGGTGTCGGCTATTCGACCCCGGAACTGCGGTGCCGCACCGATGCGGAGTTCGATGCCTGGCGCCGCGAGCCGATGGTCGACTACAGCAAGGCTGGCGTGGCGGTCATCGAAGGGTTCAACCGGACGCTGGCTCAGCAGTGTCTGGATCAAATGGGTAAGCCGTTTCTTGCCGGTGTCGGAACTGCTTCGGCCGCGAAAGATATGGATGCGGTCCGGCAGGCGCTCGGTGAGGATCAGATCAACTATCTTGGCTTCAGCTACGGCACCGAACTGGGTACGGCTTATGTGCAACGGTTTCCCAATCGGGTGCGCACGATGGTTCTCGATGGCGCCATCGACCCCAACCAGAATGTGATCAACTCCCTGGTCGATCAGATGGCCGGCTTCCAGCTTGCTTTCACTGACTACGCCGCTGACTGCGCCAAGTCCTCCGACTGCCCCCTGGGCACCGATCCCGCTCAATTCGTGAACCGCTACCTACAACTGGTGGATCCACTGGTGGCCAAACCCGCCGCCACCTCAGACCCGCGCGGGCTGAGCTATGCCGATGCCCACATCGGTACCATCAACGCGCTCTACACACCGCGATACTGGAAGTACCTCACCAGAGGTCTACTCGCTCTCAAGCGCGGCACCAACGCCGATGCCCTGCTCCTGCTCGCCGATGACTACCAGAGACGCGATGATGACGGCCACTACAGCAACTCCCAGGATGCATTCAATGCGATCCGCTGCGTGGACTCCCCGACGCCGAGCGATCCCGCGCTGTGGGCCGATGCCGACCGGCGCATCCGAGAACGCGCGCCATTCTTGTCCTACGGCGAGTTCACCGGATTCGGCCCCCGTGACCTCTGCGCGTTCTGGCCGGTTCCCACCACGTCGGCTCCGCACGTGGCGTCGCCCGCACCACCCGGCAGCGTCGTGGTGGTGTCGACCACCCACGATCCGGCCACGCCATATCAGGCGGGGGTCGACCTGGCCCGGCAGTTGAACGCGCCGCTGATCACCTATGAGGGCACCCAACACACGGCCGTATTCGGTGGCGATGCGTGCGTGGACGACACCATCATCGGCTATCTCGTGGATCGCGTGGTTCCGGGGGACATCCGCTGCTAGCGCCGCCGCATCGATCGCGGAATGTGGAGTGGTCCCGTAACACGGAGTTAACAGCCGATGCCTAGGCTAACCTGATGGACAGGCAGAAGGAATTCGTCCTGCGCACGCTGGAGGAACGTGATATCCGCTTCGTCCGGTTGTGGTTCACCGACGTGCTCGGGTACCTGAAATCGGTCGCGATCGCCCCGGCGGAACTCGAAGGCGCATTCGAAGAGGGTATCGGTTTCGACGGGTCGTCTATCGAGGGTTTCGCCCGGGTATTCGAGTCCGATACCGTCGCGCGTCCTGACCCGTCGACGTTCCAGGTACTGCCCTGGAAGACGAGCGCCGGCAAGCATCACTCCGCGCGGATGTTCTGCGATATCACCATGCCGGACGGATCGCCGTCGTGGGCCGACAGCCGACACGTGCTCCGCCGCCAACTGGCCAAGGCCGGCGATCTCGGGTTCTCCTGCTACGTGCACCCGGAGATCGAATTCTTCCTCCTTGAGCCGGGCGCCTACGACGGGTCGGTTCCGGTGCCGGCCGATAACGGCGGCTACTTCGATCAGGCGGTGCACGACTCGGCACCCAATTTCCGCCGTCACGCGATCGACGCCCTTGAGCAGGTGGGCATCTCAGTCGAGTTCAGCCACCACGAAGGTGCTCCCGGCCAGCAGGAGATCGACCTGCGCTACGCCGACGCGCTATCGATGGCAGATAACGTGATGACATTCCGTTACGTGGTCAAAGAGGTTGCCCTCGCCGAAGGGGTGCGCGCCTCGTTCATGCCCAAACCGTTCGCCGAATATGCGGGCTCGGCGATGCACACCCACATGAGCCTGTTCGAAGGCGAGACCAACGCCTTCCACAGCGCAGATGACCCGTTGCAACTCTCCGATATCGCAAAGTCGTTCATCGCCGGCATTCTCGCGCACGCCAGCGAAATCAGCGCGGTGACAAACCAGTGGGTGAACTCCTACAAGCGGTTGGTCCACGGCGGTGAGGCACCGACTTCGGCATCGTGGGGCGCGGCCAACCGTTCAGCACTGGTGCGCGTACCGATGTACACCCCACGGAAAGCGGCGTCGCGCCGTATCGAGGTGCGCAGCCCGGACTCGGCGTGCAACCCGTACCTGAGCTTCGCCGTGCTCTTGGCCGCCGGCCTGCGCGGTATCGAGAAGAACTACGTACTCGGACCGCAGGCTGAGGACAACGTCTGGACGCTGACTCGCGAGGAGCGCCTTGCGATGGGTTACCAGGAGCTTCCGTCGAGCCTTGGCGTGGCGCTGGCCGAGATGGAGCGCTCCGAACTTGTCGCCGAGGCACTCGGTGAGCACGTTTTCGACTACTTCCTGCGCAACAAGCGCGCAGAGTGGGAGGAGTATCGCAGCAATGTGACTCCGTTCGAGCTGAAGAAGTACCTGGCTCTATAGCTCGGCGGTTGCCGCGATCGCGGTGCGATAGCGTCGTCACCGTGGCCAAACCCGCGACGCAGCGTCCGCGTGTGCCCAGCGTGGGCCGACTGGGACTGGTCGAGGCCTCGGCCCCCGCCAACCTGGCCGCATTGGGTTGGGACACCGACGCCCACGTGGAGTTGCTGTGGTCGCTTTCACGGGCGCCGAATGCCGACACCGCTCTGCACGCCATGGTGCGACTGTCCGAAGCGCTCGGAACGCAATGGCATCAGCTGGACGCCGCACTGCTTACAGACCGCTCGCTGCGCGGCCGACTGTTCTCAGTGCTCGGCTCGTCGCTGGCCTTCGGTGACCACCTGGTCGCGCACCCGAAGTCCTGGCATCTACTTGAAGGCGTATTGGCGCTTCCCAGCCCCGACCAGCTGCGCCGGATGTTCTCTGACCGCATCACCGAATTCGGTTCCGCGCCGGACGTGGTCATGCCGAGGTTGCGCGCGTTCTACCGCGATCAGCTGCTGATCCTGGCTGCCCTGGATCTGGCTCCGACCGTCGAGAACGAACCGGTGTTGCGGTTCGCCACGATCGGGGCACACCTGTCCGATCTCGCCGACGCGGCACTGGACGCCGCCTTGACGGTCGCCATCTCAAGCGTGTGCAAAGACGGCACGCCGCCACCCAGGCTGGCTGTCATTGCGATGGGCAAATGCGGTGCGCGCGAACTGAATTACGTCAGCGACGTCGATGTGATCTTTGTCGGTGAGGACGCCGGCCCGATCGCCGCCCGGGTCGCGGGGGAGATGATGCGACTGGCATCCGATGCCTTCTTCGAAGTGGACGCCGGGCTTCGTCCGGAGGGTAAGCAGGGCGCACTGGTACGCACCCTGGATTCACATATCGCCTACTACCAGCGGTGGGCTAAAACGTGGGAGTTCCAGGCGTTGCTGAAAGCCAGGCCCGCGGTCGGTGATATCGAACTCGGACAACGCTACGTCGCAGCGTTGCTGCCGATGGTCTGGAACGCATGCAAACGTGAGGATTTCGTGTCCGAGGTCCAGGCCATGCGGCGCCGCGTGGAGTCTCTGATCCCTGCCGACGTGCGCGCCCGGGAGATCAAGCTGGGAACCGGCGGCCTACGTGATGTCGAATTCGCCGTCCAACTCCTGCAGCTCGTACATGGTCACACTGATCCCTCGCTGCATGTCTCCCCGACGGTGGAAGCGTTGTCCGCGTTGGGTTCTGGTGGCTATGTCGGCCGTGATGACGCCGCGAACCTGACCGCCTCCTATGAGTTTCTTCGGTTGCTCGAGCACCGGTTGCAACTGCAGCGCCTGCAGCGAACCCACATGCTGCCTGCGCCAGAAGACGATGAGGCGTTCCGATGGCTGGCCCGCGCCGCACACGTGCGTCCCGACGGAACCCGAGATGCGCTGGGTGTGCTGCGTGAGGAACTCAAACGGCAGAGCGTGCGGGTGTCGCGGCTACACGCCAAACTGTTCTACCAACCGCTGCTGGAATCGGTCGATCCGGCGCTGGGATTTGCCCCGGGAATGTCGATGGAAGCCGCCGAACGACAGTTGACCGCGCTGGGGTACGAAGGCCCGCAGAGTGCGCTGACCCATCTGGGAGCGCTGGTCGGTCAGAGTGGTCGCCGTGGCCGGGTGCAGTCGGTGCTGCTGCCACGGCTGCTGGACTGGTTGTCGGACACCCCCGATCCGGACAGTGGTCTACTGGCCTATCGCCGGGTCAGCGAGGCACTGTCCGAACACCGTTGGTATCTGAGCACGTTGCGTGACGAGAGCGCGGTCGCCAAACGACTGATGCGGGTTCTGGGTACTTCTGCGTTCGTGCCGGAGTTATTGATGCGGGCGCCGGAGGTGATCCAGCAGTACGCCGACGGCCCGGCCGGACCCAAGCTGCTCGACGTCGATCCGGAGGCGGTGGCGCGGGCACTGGTGGCGTCAGCCGGCCGGCACTCTGAGCCGCTCGGGTCCATCACGGCCGCACGGACCCTGCGTCGTCGTGAACTGGCTCGGGTGGCTTCGGCCGATCTGCTCGGCATGTTGGACGTCGAGCAGGTGTGCGTGGCGCTGACATCGGTGTGGGTGGCGGTGCTGCAGTGTGCGCTGGAGGCGGTGATCCGGGACAACGTCGAAGCCGGCGAGGTGGCACCCGCGGCGATCGCGGTGATCGGAATGGGCCGGCTCGGGGGATGGGAGTTGGGCTACGGCTCCGATGCTGACGTGATGTTTGTCTGCGAGCCGGCTGAGGGGATCGATGAGACCGTGGCCGTCAAATGGGCGACGACGGTGGCCGAAGAGTTGCGGACGCTGGTCGGCGCACCCAGCGACGATCCGCCGCTGGAGATCGACGCCAGCCTGCGGCCCGAAGGCCGCAACGGTCCGTTGGTGCGTACCCTGGCGGCCTATGCGGCGTATTACCAACAGTGGGCGCAACCGTGGGAAGTCCAAGCGCTGCTGCGTTCGCGCCCGGTAGCCGGCGACTCCGATCTCGGACTGCGTTTCGTGCTGATGGCTGATCGGGTGCGCTACCCGGAGGGTGGGGTGTCGCCCGCCTCCGTTCTGGAGATCCGCCGGGTCAAGGCCCGGGTTGACGCCGAGCGCCTGCCGCGCGGAGCAGATCCCAACACCCACACCAAGCTTGGTCGCGGCGGCTTGGCCGATGTGGAGTGGACGGTGCAGTTGTTGCAACTGCGCCACGCCCACGCGGTTCCGGCGTTGCGCAACGCCTCGACGCTGCAGGCGCTGGATGCCATTGGCGCGGCCGAGCTGATCCCGGAGTCAGACGTGGCGCAACTGCGGCAGGCGTGGCTGACCGCGACACGGGCCCGCAACGCCTTGGTCCTGGTGCGCGGCAAGCCAACCGATCAGTTGCCCGGCCCAGGGCGTCAACTTAATGCGGTCGCGGTGGCTGCCGGCTGGCGCAACGGAGATGGCGGGGAATTCCTGGACAATTACCTGCGCGTGACCCGGCGTGCGAAAACCATTGTGAACAAGGTCTTTGGGAGCTGACGGATGGACCTGGAGTTCGAGCAGATCGGGACCGAGGAGTACGCGGAGCTCTCTCAGCGGTATGTGCCACTGGCTGAGGCGGTGCGCACTCTGGCGGCTGTCAGCCTGCACACCGGCGTGGGCCCCGACGTTGTTCGCGATGCCACCACGGCGATCGAGGCGGTAACCGAGATGCTGGCCGCTGAGCACAACGATCGCCCGCTTCGATTCCAGCGGCACCGAACCACCGGGCGCCCGGTGGTGTGGTCCAACCCGGTGATCGGGGTTCGCAATCCGCTGGCGCCGCCCCTGATCGTCCATCACGAGTCCGGCGGGCGCTGTTGGAGCGAGTTCACTCTGGGCAGCGTCTATGAGGGGCCACCCGGCCTGGTGCACGGCGGTATCAGCGCAATGATTCTCGACCAGCTCCTCGGAGAGGTGGCCACCGACCAGCTGACGACACCGAAGTACACCGGCACCATTACGGTGAAGTACCTGCGCGGCACACCGTTGGGTCCGCTGCGCGCCGAAGCGTTCGTCGAACGCAGCGAGAACCAAAAGACCTATGCTCGTGGATTCATCAGCGACGCGCAGGGACCAACAGCCGAGGCGGAAGGAGTCTTCATCATGCCGATATGGGCACGGGACCGTGGCGGACCGGAATGAAGTTCTATGTGAGCAGTGCATTCCTGGAAGCGAGTGAGATCGTCGAAATCGCCAGGGCAGCAGATGAACTCGGCTATGAGGGTATGGCGATCCCGGACCACGTGGTGAACCTAGAAACGCTGAAGACCCCGTATCCCTATACCGAGGATGGCGAGCGTCGATGGCCGCCGTTCACCGACTGGCTCGACCCGTGGGTGCTCGTCGGCTCGCTGGCGCAGGTCACGTCACGGCTGAAGTTCGTCACCACCGTCTACATCCCCGCCATGCGCGATCCGTACTCGGCAGCCAAGGCGATCGGTACCGCGGCCTGCCTGTCCGGTGGGCGAGTGGAACTCGGCATCGGTGTCGGATGGTGTGAGGAGGAGTTCGACCTGCTCGGCCAGCAATTCGCGAAGCGGGGTAAGCGCACCGACGAGATGCTGGAACTGATGAAGCAACTGTGGCAACCGGGGTGGACTTCGTTCGACGGAGAGTTCTACCGGACACCGCGACTGGAAATGATGCCCACGCCGCCGCGCATCCCGATCTATGCCGGTGGTCTGTCTGATTTTGCTCTGCGGCGCGCCGCACGCAACGACGGCTGGATCGGTGACCTGATCACCCTGGACCAGGCACTGGCGTCGGTGGACCGGGTGCGGGAGTTGCGGGCCGAGAAAGGCCTGACGATGGATGGTTTCAGAGTGCTTACCCCACTCATGGACGCGTTCACGATCGAGCATTTCGAGCGGGCCACCGCCGGGGGCATCGACTCCGTGGTGACGATGCCGTGGATGTTCTACTCCGGTCCCAA
>NZ_JAEMSG010000197.1 GCF_016462945.1 Mycolicibacterium sp.
ATCGCTGGAGCTGGCGGCCAGCAGTGCCTCCTGAATCACCGATGGACCGGCGGCGGCCTGCTTGGCGTGGTCGTACTCATCGGCAACGAATTCGCCTGTGGCGAAGTCTGTTCCGCCGAGCAGCACCCGGTAGATGTCCTCATGGCGCCACATCACGCCCTTGGGGAAACCCGTCGTGCCGCCGGTGTACAGCAGGTAGATATCGTCAGCGCTGCGCGTCCCGAAGTCGCGCTCGGGTGACCCCTCGGCGATCGCCTGGTGAAACTCGACACCACCGTAGCTCTGATATGTCTGTGCCGGCACGGAACTGCCATCATCGATGACCAGCACGGTCTTGATGTTCGGGGTATCGGGCAACACATTGGCGACCCGCTCGGCGTATTGGCGCTCATGCACCAGTGCGACCATGTCGGAGTTGTCGAACAGGTAACGCAGTTCGCCTTCGACGTAGCGGTAGTTGACGTTAACCAGGATCGCGCCGGCCTTCACGATGCCGAGCATCGCGATGACGATCTCGATGCGGTTGCGGCAGTAGAGCCCGACCTTGTCGTCCTTCTTGACGCCGCGGGAGATGAGGTAGTGGGCGAGACGGTTCGCCTTCTCCTCAAGTCCGGCGTAGGTGATCTGGTCGTCCCCGCAAATCAGGGCGACACGGTCAGGCACGGCATCGATGGCGTGCTCGGCAAGATCGGCAATGTTGAGGGCCACGGACTCAAACTAGAACCTGTTACAGTTCTCCACAAGTGCATCAGCCAGGAAGGTGGTCATCCGTGAGCGACGCCCTCATCGAGCAGCGCGGACACACCCTCATCGTCACGATGAACCGTCCGGAGGCGCGCAACGCGCTCTCCGGCGAGATGCTCTCGATCATGGTCGAGGCCTGGGATCGCGTCGACAACGATCCCGAAATCCGGGTCTGCGTCCTCACCGGCGCCGGCGGCTACTTCTGCGCGGGCATGGATCTCAAGGCCGCGACCGCCAAGCCGCCGGGCGACTCGTTCAAAGACGGCAGCTACGACCCGTCGCGCATCGACGGTCTGCTCAAAGGGCGCCGGCTGACTAAGCCACTGATCGCCGCCGTCGAGGGCCCGGCCATCGCGGGCGGCACCGAGATCCTGCAGGGCACCGATATCCGGGTGGCCGGCGAGAGCGCGAAGTTCGGCATCTCCGAGGCCAAGTGGAGCCTCTACCCGCTGGGCGGCTCGGCCGTCCGACTGGTGCGCCAGATTCCCTACACGATCGCCTGCGATCTGCTGCTGACCGGTCGGCACATCACCGCCACGGAGGCCCTTGAGATGGGACTCATCGGTCACGTCGTGCCCGACGGCCAGGCGCTGGACAAGGCACTCGAGATCGCCGAGGTGATCTCGAACAACGGCCCCCTGGCGGTGCAGGCCATCCTGCGTTCGATCCGGGAGACCGAGGGCCTGCACGAAAACGACGCCTTCACAATCGACACCAAGATCGGCATCGAGGTGTTCCTCTCCGAAGACGCCAGGGAGGGTCCGCTGGCCTTCAAGGAGAAGCGCGCTCCGCAGTACAAAATGCGCTAGCTTCGCTTTTCTGCGTGCCGAGTGTGAATCCTTTGCGACTTCGCGGCCGAAATCTCGCAGAGATTTCACACTCGCGAGGTGTCGGTGCCCGTTGACAGACTCCAGCCATGTCGGCAGCCATCATCGGCAGCGAGTCCGTCGCTGCGGGAGTCGTGACCCCCTATGCCCTCCGCACCCGTTACTTCCCGATCCATCCTGGCGTCTATGTCCCGCGCGACACCACTTTCGACGCTCTGACTCGGGCCGAAGCGGCCTGGCTGTGGTCCCGTCGGCGGGGTGTCGTCGCCGGCTTATCAGCCGCGGCATTACATGGCTCCAAGTGGGTCGACCCGGGTTCACCCGCTGAACTTCTCTACGGCAACCGCCATCGTCCGGCCGGCATCCGTACCTATGCCGATCGGCTCGCGGAGGACGAAGTGGTCGAAATCAACCGCATGCGGGTAACGACGCCAGCCCGCACGGCTCTTGACCTCGCGTGTCGCAATCCAATGGGCCGGGCGGTGGCAGCTATTGATGCCCTGGCCAATGCCACCGACCTAAAAGTCGCCGACGTTGAACTGCTGTGCCAAAGATACCGAGGCCGCCGCGGCGTCACACGGATCCCAGCGGTGCTCGATCTCGTCGACGCCGGCGCTGAGTCACCGCGTGAAACCTGGTTGCGTCTCCTGCTTCTGCGCGCTGGCTTCCCGCCACCGCGAACGCAAATCCCCGTTTACGACGAATTCAAACAACTGATCGCACGCCTGGACAT
>NZ_JAEMSG010000125.1:0-1745 GCF_016462945.1 Mycolicibacterium sp.
TCGTGCACCAGGGCCTTGGCCAGCCCGAGGTGCCGACCACCTCGTGCCGGCGAGTCCCGCCGTGCCAATGCGACTTCGGCGGCAACACCGCGTCCGCGTCGGGCGGATGGAACGCCGGCGGCGGCCTCGGCGGACCGGCGGGCAGTGTCGAGTGCCGCAGCCAACCGGGCCTGCCGGGCCGCGGCCGCGGCCTTGAGCCGTTCCAGCGACGATATGGCCTCGACCAGTGCGGACTCCTCCGCGTCGAGGTCGAACGTGAACAATTCTTCGAACATGTATTCGATACTAGAGGTCGACTCTGACAAGTTTCTCGCCGCGGACAACTGATGGTCGGTCACGCGCGCTGTACCGTCTGTGATACCCGCCACATCTGTCGTGGCCACCCTGTCGTCCATTCCATAGGAGGCCGCGATGCAGCAGTCGACCCGCACCGATAAGGCCCCCGTCGGGTACTCCAGGTACATCGGCAGGGTCGGCGCACTGGCGATCTTCCTCGGAGTCGGAACGTCGCTCGGCATGGCGACCGCATCTGCCGACAACGACGGCGCATCGCCTTCGAGTGCGTCCTCGGGTGCATCGATGAGTGCTTCCTCGAGCCCGGCGAAAGGGCCGTCTGCGCGGAGTGCGCGCACTCATACACGCAACGCGGTGGTCAGCGTCCGGGCGCCGGCGCTGTCGTCGCGTCCCGCCCAACCGGCCACCACGCGGGCGGCTGCGGCCACCACGCGGCGCCCATCCGCTGTGGCGTCAGCCGCGCTGAGCAATCAGGTCAGTCCGCTGGGCACCCCGGTACAGATCAGCCGCGAGCGCATCGCGATGAACACCGCGGCAACTTTGCCGGTGACACTGATGAAACTCGTTCTGCGACAGGGCTTCCTGGCGGCCGCTAATCAGCAGTTCAAGCTCGTCGGCGGACCCGACGAGGCGAACCTGCAAGCCCTCGACAACGCGGTTGACGAGTACGCCCTTGCGTCGGCGTTTTCCGAACAGATCCTCAACCCGATGGATCCGGCGGTGGTCACCCAGGTCGCCGCCCCGCACAGCTGGTACGGACTGGACGTCGGCGGCTCGCGGCTGCTCTACGACAACCCCGACACCATCTACCGGTTCATCCCGGTGAACAAGACATCGGAGTACGTGCTCACCGGCCGGATTCTCGAGGCCACCCCGGCGGACACCACGTTCAGCGTGCTCGAGGGAACCTCGGGGCTGACGTCGTCGATCTTGACTCTCGACGATCTCGAGCGCAGTCCGGACGGCTCGTTCGTGATCACCGTCAGTGGCGAGGCGGCGACGCCGGGGCAGAGAAACCATCTGGTGCTGACCTCAAGCTCAACGCTGATCGCCGCCCGGAACACCCTGGGCGACTGGGTCACCGAGGAACCGATGGAACTTGAGGTGCACCGCGTCAGCGGACCGCGCAACAGTTTGTTCGCCCAACTCGGCGGGTTCGTGCTGCTCGGCGCGTTGGTCAACGACAACCCACTGCTGGCCTCGCTGGCGTCGCTGATTCCGCCGTTGGCAATCGCCGAGGCGCCGTTGGTGCGGGGCACGCTGACCGCGTTGTTGATGATCGTGCGAGGGGCCAATCAGGAGGCCAAGTACATGGCGCTGGCCACGACCGACCCCGAGGGTCAACTCCGGCAGCCCAACGAGATGACTCAACCGGCCAGCAACGCCGAGTTCCTGGCCAACCAACTGCAGAGCAATGGCTACTTCCAACTCGCTGACAACCAGGCGCTCGT
>NZ_JAEMSG010000125.1:1845-7639 GCF_016462945.1 Mycolicibacterium sp.
CTCTGAAGTGGTCTCGATCGATCAACTCGGAACGGTCCTGCCGGGCACGACGGTCTATGTCACTCCGGACGAGCGCGCGGCACAGCTCGCGGCCCGCCTACTCGGGTACAACAAGCGATACGCGCCCTACCCACAGCCCTGAGGGCTACCGCAGACCGAGTTCCCGCGCGATAAGCATCAGCTGGACTTCGGTTGTGCCCTCACCGATTTCGAGAATTTTACTGTCCCGGAAATGGCGGGCGACCGGGAACTCGTTGATGAAGCCGTAGCCGCCGTGGATCTGAGTGGCATCACGGGCATTGTCCATCGCAGCCTCGCCGGCGACGAGTTTGGCGATCGCCGCCTGCTTCTTGAACGGCTTGCCGGCCAGCATCAGCGCGGCCGCGTCGTAATAGGCGGTACGCGCCACATGAGCGCGAGCCTCCATCCGAGCGATCTTGAATTCGATCGCCTGATAGTGCCCGATCGGCTGACCAAAGGCGGATCGCTGCGCGGCGTACTTGACGCTCTCGTCCACACAGCCCTGCGCGGCGCCGACGGCGAGGGCTGCGATCGCGATCCGACCCTCATCGAGAATCTGGAGGAAGTTCGCATAACCACGGCCGCGCTCGCCGAGCAGATTCTCCTCGGGAACCCGGACGTCGGTGAACGACAGCGGGTGGGTGTCTGAGGCGTTCCAGCCGACCTTGTTGTAGGCCGGTTCGACGGTGAAACCCGTTGCCGGAACTTCGATCACAATCGCTGAGATCTCCCGTCGGCGAGCGTCGCCACCGGTGACGGCGGTCACGGTGACCAGAGCGGTGATATCGGTTCCGGAGTTGGTGATGAACTGCTTGGAGCCGTTGATCACCCACTGCCCGTCGTCGAGGCGGGCAGTCGTCTTGGTGGCGCCGGCGTCGGTGCCGCCGCCCGCTTCGGTCAGGCCGAACGCGCCTAGTGCGGAGCCACTGGTGAGCATGGGTAACCACTGCGACTTCTGTGCCGGGGTGCCGAACCGGTAGATGGGCATCGCGCCGAGCGAGACCCCGCCCTCCAGGGTGATGGCCACGCTCTGGTCGACCTTGCCGAGTTCCTCGAGCGCTAGGCATAGCGCGAAGTAGTCGCCGCCCATACCGCCGTACTCCTCCGGGAACGGTAATCCGAACAGTCCCATCTCGGCCATGCCGGCGACGACCTCGTAGGGGAAGGAGTGTTCGGCGTCGTGTTTGGCCGATACCGGCGCGACGACCTCTCGGGCGAAATCGCGCACTGTCTTCACCAACTGCTGATACTCATCGGGAAGGGTTCCGGTGGAAAGAAAATCGGTCATCGTCAGGTTCCTTCTGTATTCGCTTTGATCCGGGCCAGTGGCTGGCCCACCTTCACCTGGTCGCCTACCGCGACGAGAAGCTCCACCACACCGGCGACCGGCGAGCGCAGTGAATGTTCCATCTTCATTGCCTCGACCGCCACCACGGCGGTGCCGACCTCAACCGCATCGCCGTCACAAACACCGACGGCAACAACAGATCCCGGCATCGGACTGACCAGTTCCGCATCGCCGCTATGCTCGTCGTCCGGCCGGACAGGCTCTTCGCCCAGCTCTTCGAACATCCATGTCCGGCCTCCACCGGCGATCCATAACTGATTCTGGGTGGCGGCTACGACGTAGCGGTGACGGATTCCATCGAGGACGAAAGATAGCGCCCCGGTGGCGGCGTGCGCCGTCAGCGGCCAACTCGGCTCGGTCCCAACCTGCACATGAGCCCGCTCGGGATTCCCGGTGATCCGCACGTGCTCGGCGCGGTCACCGCATCGCAGCCGGGTACCGGTGGCAGCCGACTCGCCAAGGCGCCAACCGGAGGGCACATCCCACGGGTCGGCCGGTCCGACCGGCCAGCGTTGCAACCAGCGGTATGTCGCGGCTGCGATGAACGCCTCGTCACCGGCATCGTGCGGCACGAACTCGAGGCGTTCGAGCAGCCCGGTGTCGAGTCGGCCCGCCTTGACGTCGTTGTCGGTCAGAACACATCGCAGGAAGTCGATATTGGTTCCCAACCCCAGCACGGCGGTCTCGGCCAGTGCGCCATCCAGTCGCTGCAGCGCTTCGGCCCGATCCTCACCGTGGGCGATCACCTTCGCCAGCATGGGGTCGTAGTCGCTGCCGACCGTCATGCCTGCGGATAGCCCGGAGTCCACCCGGATACCCGGACCGCGCGGTTCGGTGACCGCGAGTACCGGGCCGCCGGTCGGCAGGAATCCGGCCGCCGGGTCCTCGGCGTAGATACGTGCTTCGATGGCGTGCCCGCGGGTGACGATGTCGGCCTGGGTGTGGCGCAATGGCTCCCCCGCCCCGATCCGGATCTGCCACTCGACCAGATCCCAACCGGTGACCATCTCGGTGACCGGATGTTCCACCTGCAGGCGGGTGTTGCACTCCAAGAAGAAGAACTCGTCGGGCGCATCAGCCGACACGATGAACTCGACCGTTCCGGCGCCGACGTAATCGACGCTGCGGGCGGTCGCACAGGCGGCCACGCCGATACGGGTCCGGGTCGCGTCGTCGAGCAGTGGTGAGGGCGCCTCCTCGATCACCTTCTGGTGGCGGCGCTGCAGGCTGCATTCCCGCTCACCGAGGTGCAGCACGGTGCCGTGGGTGTCGGCGAGGACCTGGACCTCGATATGCCTGGGGCGCAGGACGAAACGCTCAAGAAACAGGGTGTCGTCACCGAAGGCGGTGGCGGCCTCCCGGCGGGAAGCCGATAAAGCTGCGGGTAGATCGGCCGGATCGTCGACCCGGTGCATCCCTTTGCCACCGCCACCCGCGGAGGGTTTCACCAGAACCGGAAATCCGATGTCGCCGGCAGCGCCAATCAGATCGGCGTCGGACAGTCCGGGTCTGGCGATACCGGGCACCACCGGAACGCCGAAGGCCGATACCGCGGTCTTGGCGGCGATCTTGTCGCCCATGGTGGCGATGGCGGCGATGGGTGGGCCGATGAAGACCAGTCCGGCTCGCTGGAGTGCGGCGGCGAAATCGGCGTTCTCCGAGAGGAATCCATAACCGGGGTGCACTGCCTGCGCCCCGGTTCGCACGGCCGCATCGATCACGGCCTCGATATTGAGATAACTCTGCCGGGCCGGCGGCGGGCCGATCCGGACGGCGATATCAGCCTCGGCGACGTGGCGCGCGCCAGCGTCGGCATCGCTGTAAACCACCACCGACCGGATACCCATCGCCCTGCACGTCCGGATCACCCGCACCGCGATCTCGCCGCGGTTGGCGACCAGCACGGTATCGAACATTCCCGGGGTCATACCGCTACATCCGGAAGACGCCATAGGAGACCGGCTCGAAGGGTGCATTGGCGGCAACCGAAAGAGCAAGTCCCAGAATGGTTCTGGTGTCAGCAGGGTCGATGACGCCGTCGTCCCACAGCCGCGCGCTGGAGTAATACGGGTTGCCCTGGTGTTCGTACTGTGCGCGGATGGGAGCCTTGAACTCCTCCTCTTGCTCAGGAGTCATCTCCCCGCTCACGGTGGCCAGTACCGATGCGGCCTGCTCGCCGCCCATCACCGAGATCCTGGCATTGGGCCACATCCACAGGAACCGCGGCGAGTAGGCCCGACCGCACATTGAGTAGTTCCCGGCGCCGTAGGACCCGCCGATGACGACGGTGAGTTTCGGGACGCGGGCGCAGGCCACCGCCGTCACCATCTTGGCGCCGTGCTTGGCGATCCCGCCCTCCTCGTACTCGCGGCCGACGATGAAGCCGGTGATGTTCTGCAGGAAGACCAGCGGGATCGTGCGCTTGTCGCACAGCTGGATGAAATGTGCTCCCTTGACGGCGGATTCGCCGAACAACACACCGTTATTGGCGACGATGCCGACGGGGTGGCCGTGAATGTGAGCAAAGCCGGTGACCAGCGTGGTGCCGTATTCGGCTTTGAATTCGCTGAACTCGCCGCCGTCGACGATGCGGGTGATGACCTCGCGCACGTCGTAGGGCACCCGGGAGTCGACCGGAACAACGTCATAGAGCTCATGCTGATCGGCGATGGCATCAACAGGTGTGCGCACCTCCCACGGCGCCTGTGCGCGCGGGCCGAGGGTCGCCACGATGCGCCGGACAATCGCGAGCGCGTCACGATCGTCACGAGCGAGATGGTCGGTGACACCGGATTTGCGGGAATGCAGGTCCCCGCCGCCCAGTTCCTCGGCGGTCACCACCTCACCGGTGGCGGCCTTCACCAGTGGCGGTCCACCGAGGAAGATCGTGCCCTGGCTGCGCACGATCACCGCTTCATCGCTCATCGCCGGAACGTATGCACCGCCGGCGGTGCAGGATCCGAGCACAGCGGCGATCTGAGCGATGCCGGCCGCGCTCATGGTGGCCTGGTTGTAGAAGATGCGGCCGAAATGGTCGCGGTCGGGGAACACCTCGTCCTGCCGCGGTAGGAAAGCCCCGCCGGAGTCCACCAGATAGATGCACGGCAGCCGATTCTGTGCCGCGATCTCCTGAGCGCGCAGGTGCTTCTTGACCGTCACCGGGTAGTAGGTGCCGCCCTTGACGGTGGCGTCGTTGGCCACGATCAGGCATTCGCGCCCGGACACCCGGCCGATCCCGGTGATGATCCCTGCTGCGGGGCACTCGTCGTCGTACATGCCGTCCGCGGCAAGCGGGGCGATCTCCAGCAGCGGGCTGCCGGGATCGAGTAGCCCGTCGACCCGGTTTCGCGGCAGGAGCTTGCCACGCGCGGTGTGCCGATCCCGGGCTCGTTGCGGGCCGCCGAAGGCAGCGACGGCGAGCTTGTCGCGAAGCTGCGCGACGAGCTGTACGTGTGCCTCGCGGTTGGCGACGGGCGGTGCCATCGATGAACTCACCTTTGGTTAATCACAATTAACTGGGTGCTATGTTAGTGAAAATTAACCGAAACGTACAGCTGGGTTCCTGGAGGGTCCCATGACCGTGCTCACCAGCCGCGAGCGGCAGAAATCCGACCGTCGCTCGCAACTGCTGGCCGCCGCCGAACAGTTGATCGCCGAGCGCGGTTTCCTCGCGGTCCGTATCGAGGACATCGGTGCCGCCGCCGGCGTCAGCGGCCCGGCGATCTATCGGCACTTCTCCGGCAAAGAGGCGCTGCTGGTCGAACTGCTGGTCGGCATCAGCACCGGGCTGCTGGCCGGCGCGCAGTCGGTACTGGCGGATAACCCGGATCCGGTCGCCGCACTGGACGGCCTCATCGAGTTCCATCTCGACTTCGCGCTCAGCGAGCCCGATCTGATCCGGATCCAGGACCGCGATCTGGCGAATCTCCCGGCAGCCGCACAACGACAGGTCCGCAAGGCCCAGCGGCGCTACGTCGAAATCTGGGTGGTTGCGTTGCGCGCGCTGGATCCACAGCTTGCCGAGGACCAGGCCCGGGTGATGGCGCACGCCGCCTTCGGTCTGCTCAACTCCACGCCGCACAGCATCAGGCCGACAGCCCGATCGGCCACGCCGGAGGTCTCCCGCGAAGTCCTGCGGTCGATGACGATCGCGGCGTTATCGGGCCGCACCTGACGCGGGGTGCCGGCACGGGTAGCCTGCTGAGCGTGAGGCGGGCATGAGCGATCCAACGCGACCGGAATGGTCCGATCCGACGCAGGTGGTGGGTGGCGGTTTCCAGCCCGATCCGGGTCCGGCCTACTCCGGGCAGCACCCGAGTTACCCGGGCCCGACGTACTACGGACCCGGGTACGGCGTTCCGCAGGCCCAACCGACCGAGCAGTTTGGAACCTACTGGCCTCCCGGCACCGGTTATCCGCAACAAC
>NZ_JAEMSG010000032.1:0-17888 GCF_016462945.1 Mycolicibacterium sp.
CTGCGCCCAGTCGATCTGGGTCCGGGTGCCGTCCTCGTCGATGCCGATGATGGCAGGTCCGTCGCGATCGCAGTGCCGCAGCACCTGATCGACATAGTTCAGTCTCACGCCGGGAAACCAGCGTGCGCCGGGCATGGCCGGATCAGCCAGCACGCCGGAGTCGCCCTCACGGGGGCCGACTCCGGCTTGAATATCGAAGAACTCCCAGAGCGCTCGCCAGAACTGGGCCGGGTTGTCCACCGACCACTGCCATAGCGCGTCGTAGTGTCGCGTGGGTGCCCCGTGGGCACTCGCCGCCGAGGCGGCGAATGTGCGCCACCGAGGTTCACCGCGATCTGTCGGAGCCACCACCGTCGACGGCCGCACTCAGATGAATTCGACGCCGGACATCTTGATCTGACCGCCCTCGCGTTCCAGGGTCAGGACCAACCGCCACACCCGCGGTTGTTGTTGGTCCTTGGGTGCCTCCTTACCTTGACGCTGAGAGGTCGCCGAAACCAGCACCACGGCGGAATCGGCGGTCATGGAATCCACCGCGGCGTCATTGACCGTCGCCGTGGTGAGGATTTTCTCCTCCCGTATGGCCTTGATGAACTCATCCGAGGTCTCGTCGAAATTAGCCCTGAACTTCCCGGTGGAGCCATCCAGAACGCGCTGCACACTTTCTTCCGCCCTGGTGTAGTCCATGGACATCAGATTCACCACGTCCTGGCGCGCCGCGGCGGCGAACTCGGCGGCACTCTGGCTGTGTTGGGCCGCCCTGTGGTGTTGCCAGGCCATGTACCCGGTCGCGCCCAGCAGTCCGGCGGTCACCAGTGTGGTGGCGGCTACGGCAACCGTCTGCAGCAGGACAGACGGCGGCCGCGGTGGCGACTCGGCCTGCGTGGCTGCCTCGAGTTCGCCGCGCAATTCGGCAGCCCGGGCGCGCGCGGCTTCGGCGCGAGCCTGGGCCGCCTCGGCTTCGGCTTCAGCCGCCCGGGCAAGCTCATCAGCGCTTCCCGACGGATCAGGCTCGCTCATCGTCATGGAACCTCCTCATCGTCGGATCTTTCGAGTCGGCTGACGGTGAGCGACGCTATCACTGCAGCGCGGGAATCTTTCCTGACCTCAGGACTGCGGGGGATCGGATATGCAACAGTAATCGCGTGCGATTGACCGTAGCCGCTGCCGCCGTCCTGATGGTTGCCGGATTCGTTTCTCCCGCCCCGGCGCAGGCTGACGAGTGCAACGACGCGTTCTGCACGCCCGGGATCACCGGCGGGGTGGTGCTGGGTGCGCCGTGCGGGGATACCTCGTTCTACGTGTTCGGGACGACGTCATGGGGCAGGGTGGTGTTCTGTGGTTCGCCGCGGCGCTACGACCCGCGCTACTGGCGCTCGCCGCCCATGATGGGCGTCAGGGACCTCAACTCCAGCTGCTCGGCCAACGAGAACTCCGTCGCGCAGGCGCCGGACGGACTATTCCTCACCTGCTCCTTCGAGAACAACCAGGCGATCTGGGTGCGGGGCGACGCCTGATTTGCCTACCAGGTGCGAAGTGAGCACAACGCGCCCTTGGCGCCGGAGTTCGTGATTACCACTGCACCGTCGACCGCCAGTGTGCAGTGGAAGTTGGGCGGGTTCGGGGACCGTCCGCTGCTGCCCAGCACCATCGCCCAGTACTCCGGGTTGGCCAGCCGGACGGTCAGAACCCACGGTTTATCGGGTCCCAGATTGGCCTCGACATTGGGACTGAACAGGTACGGGTCGTGGCTGTAATCGGCGAAGTTCGCCGGTTCGAAGTCGCGGTAATAGATTTCGGAGAAGAACGGCGCATCGGTGTAAACGGTGTAGGTGACCTCGTGCATCACCGGATCGTCGGCCGCGGCCGGACCCGCGCTGACGCCTAGACCGGCGGCCAGAAGTACGAACGAGGCACCGATCCGGATCAACCACATGCTTTCAGAGTTTGTCATGACACCTGCGGCGGGGAAGTGGGTTTGGGCCGTCTAGGATCGGTGACTTCGATGTTTGGGAGGTATTACGGCATGACCTCCGAGCGTCCGGACGGCTTGATCGACTCCCCGTCCGGCGGCGATCGGGTGACGGACGTGATGGCCGAACTCGCTGCGGCCGAGGCCGCCGAAGCCGAGGCCCGGGCCGAAGCCGTGCTCGCCAAGGCCAGGGCTGAGCGCCTGCGAAACCCCGATACCGCCGAGGTTGTCGTCGAGGATTCCCCCGAGGATTCCCCCGAGGAGGCATTGCGCTCTCGCCGGCCACTGTGGCTGCGGGCAGCCGCCGTGGCCGGCGGTGCCCTGCTGACCGCCGGGATGCTGGCATTGACCGGGCTCATGCTGTCCAAGCACAGCCGCGTCGCGGCCCACCGTGCCCACGATCGCGAGCTCGTCGAGGCGGCAAGCAACGCCGTCGTGGCGTTGCTTTCCATCGACCATGGCCGAGCCGACGCCGACGTGAAGCGAGTCCTGGATTTGTCGATCGGTGCATTTCATGATGATTTCGCCAGTCGTGCAAGCGATTTCGTTAAGACAGCGCAGGATTCGAATGCCGTCACCAAGGGTTCGGTGACAGCGGCGGCGCTTGACTCGGCCGGCGCCGATACCGCGGTGGTGCTGCTGGCGGCAACTTCGGAAGTGACCAATTCCAACGGGGCGCGCGCCGATCCTCGGCCGTGGCGGATGAGTGTGACGATGAGCCGTGATGAAGACAAGTGGAAGATGTCGAATGTGGAGTTCGTGCCATGAGCACCAGTGAGCAGCCGGATCCGGATCACGCCGCGCTTGAGCTGACGGAGGAGCTTGAGCCGACGGAGGGTTCTGAGCCGACGTCAGCGACCGTCGAGCAGGGCATCGACGAGGCCGGGCAGAAGCCCGTGGCGGCGGAAGGCGGGCCTCGCCTGCGGTGGGCGGTCGCGCTGCCGGTTGCCCTGCTGCTCGCAGCAGCGGTGGCCTGTGGCTCGGTTTATCTCTTCCTGTTCCGGCCCGACCAGCTGACTAACGATGCCGCGCAACAGCAGGTGATCACCGCCGCCAAGGAAGGCTCCGAGGCGGTGCTGTCCTATTCCCCGGACAACCTCGACAAGAGTCTGGCCGATGCCAAGTCACATCTGACCGGTGAATTCCTCGACCGCTACGGCAAGTTCACCGATGAGGTGGTCCGGCCGGCCGTCGCACAGAGAGGCGTGAAGACCGAAGCCAACGTCGTCCGCGCCGCGGTCTCCCAGATGCGCCCGGACAACGCGTCGGTGCTTGTGTTCGTCAATCAAGTGACCACCAGCAAGGATCGACCGTCCCCGGCTCTGGCGACCAGCACCGTCATGGTGACGATGGTCAAAAGTGGTGGGCAGTGGCTGATCTCTGAGTTCACACCCATTTAGGTTGAAACCCATTCAGCAACCGGTAGGAGGATCTCGTGAGCGGGGTGATCGTCACCGGTGCCGCATCCGGAATCGGCCGCGCCTGCGCCGAGGCGCTGGCGGCTGAGGGCCGCCCGGTCGCGCTCTGGGATATCGCGCCCGAGGTGGCCGGCGTCGCCGACTCACTCGGCATGCCCCACGCGGTGGTCGACGTATGCGACGCCACCGCGATGGCCGCGGCCGTTGATGCCGCGGTGGCCGCCCTCGATGGGGTCGACGGGCTGGTGCATGCGGCTGGCCGGGTGATCCCCGAACCAGTGGGCACCTATACCGAAGAGTCCTGGGACGCCGTTCTGGACGTCAACCTGCGGGCCCAGGCGATGCTCGTGCAACTGCTGCTGCCGCATTTGCGGGCGGCGGCCGCCGGGGGAGGCGACGGGGGAGGTGCCCGGGGACCGGCGGTCGTCGGAATCTCCAGTATCGAGGGCCTGACTGCCAATCCGTTCATCCCGGCCTACTGCGCGTCCAAGGCCGGCCTGCTGGGTCTGACCAGATCGATGGCCGCCCAGTTGGGTCCGGAGGGGATTCGGGTCAACGCCGTCTGCCCGGGCTTCATCCGCACCCCGATGTTGCAGGTGGCGATTGACATCGACGAGATCAGACAGGGTTTCGAGCAGGCCGCGCCGCTGGGCCGGCTGGGTCGCCCCGAGGAGGTCGCAGCCGCGGTCGCCTTCCTGATGTCTGAGCGCGCGTCATTCATCACCGGCGCGCACCTGGTCGTTGACGGTGGAGTGACCAGCAGGCACGCCTGAAATCCCCCTCAGCAGAGGACTTACGTCTCTAACGCGAGACCGTCCGCGTCGGCGAGAGTGATTACCGGCGTCCAGAGACGATAAGGCGTGTGACGGAGTATGACCGCGAACTTTCCTGACCCGGAGACACTTCGCGCTGTCCTCACCCTGGCCACCAAGGCCCCGTCGGTCAACAATTCGCAGCCGTGGCACTGGCGGGTCGGTTCCGACAGCCTGCATCTCTACGCCTACGCCCACGCCGACGCCGACCGCCTCCTGCCGCGAACCGACCCCGATCGGCGAGATCTGTTGCTCAGCTGTGGAAGCGCGTTACATCACTGCACGGTGGGACTGGCCGCGATGGGCTGGCTCGCCACCATCGACCGGCTGCCCGATCCGGCCGAACCCGACCATCTTGCCGCCGTCGAGATGGTTCGACAGCCGCCCGGCGAACTCGACGTCATGCTGGCCGCCGCGATCGGCAGGCGCCGCACCGATCGCCGCAACTACAGTTCCTGGCCGGTGCCGTGGGGGGACATCGCACTGATGGGCGCCCGCGCGGCTCGGGCCGGAGTGATGCTGCGCCAGCTCGACCTGCTGCCACGTCGCCGCGAACTCGACGTCAACCCAGGCTGCACCAACCCCGATTCGCCACCCGGTGAGGACAACGCTGTCTTGGTCGCACTGGGCACCGAGAACGATGACGACCTCGCCAGGCTCCGGGCCGGTGAGGCCACCAGTCTGGTGCTGCTGTCGGCCACGGCGATGGGTCTGGCCTCCTGTCTGGTGACCGAACCATTGGAGATCGACGAGACTCGTGAGGCGGTGCGCGCGGACACATTCGGCAGCAGCGGTCATCCGCAGATGCTGGTGCGGGTCGGATGGGCACCGATCAACGCCGACCCGCTGCCGGCAACCCCGCGGTGTCCGCTGCCGGAGATCGCCGACTGGACGTCTGGCGGTGCAATCATCGTGGGCCCGGACCTCGTCGGTGGCGCGAGCATCCCCGGCTGATCAGTCCCTGGAGAGAATCTGGTGGTCAATATCGGATTGCTCCACCAGTCGTTCGATGAACTCGCGCACATGATCCGGGTCGTCCAGGCAGTACCGTGCCGCTGTTGCGCGATCGCCGTCCTCAATGTGGCGGACGATGATGCCTAAGCCGTCGTGCAGGACGGAATCAAACCCGTCCTCGTCGGTCAGGTCATCGCCGATGAAGATCGGCAACAGCGGTTCCTGTCCGGCTAGCCGGGCGGCGATCCACTCCAGCGTCTTGCCCTTGTCCCAATCCACGTTCGGTCGCAGTTCGACCACTTTGCGACCTGATGTAACCCTCAGCCCACTGCGCCGTCCAACGTCATGCACTGCTGCTGTCACGGCGCCGGCCGCTTCCGGTGCCGCATTGCGGTAGTGCACCGCGACGGCGTACCGCTTATGTTCCACCGCTACTCCGTCGATAGCGCACAGTCGTGCAGTGAGTTCGTCAGCTGCACCTTCGAGTACCGGGATCGCCTGTGCAGCAGCCTCATTGCTGTGATGGGTGCCGTCAGGACCGACCATCTCGAAGCCGTGACTTCCGGCGTACCACAGACCCGGTATACCGACCCGATCTCGAATATCGGCGAGGTCTCGTCCGGACAGCACCGCGACCGGGTAGAGCGCGGCAAGCGCGTGCAGTGCCTTGGCGGCCCCTGGCACGAGGGTCGCCGCGGATGGTTGGTCGACGATCTCCGACAGGGTGCCGTCGAAGTCGAAGAAGAGAACCGGCCGTCGTGCCGTCATCACACCGGCGAGTTGACCGAAGGAGTCCAGCGCATCGGGCAGGGCGGACATCCGATGGTCGATGTCGCGCACCGTCACCTCAGCCAGATCACCGATCACCGCGTCGGCCCCGCACGCCGAAAGTTGCGCACCGGTCTCGCCGGTGCGGTCGACACCGATGACAAGGCCGAACCCACCCGCGCGGGCGGCGGTGACACCGGCTTCGGCGTCCTCCACGACGACGGCGCGGCCCGGGCGTACCCCGAGGCGGCGGGCGGCCTCCAACAGCATTGCCGGATCGGGCTTTCCCGGCAGATCGAGTTCCTCGGCGACGACACCGTCCACCCGGACAGCGATGAGGTCGGCGATACCGGCCGACTCAACTACGGCAGCGCAGTCACGACTGCCAGAGAAGACCGCGACTGCCACCCCTGCCTCGGTCAGTTGACGCACCAGTGCGATTGCAGCCTGGTGCAGCGAGGCGGTATCGGTGATGACGCCATCGAGGCCGAAGAGCACGGCGTCGTGGTAGCGCGGGTCGATCCGCACCGGTGCGCCGACGTCCGACATGGGTTTGACGATAGGCCACGTTGACTGGACTGCTGCGCCGAGGCGGGCCCGATCGGGGCTTTCGGACCGGGCATGACGTGACCAAGTGCCCTCTGACCGTCGAAAACATCCGACACCAGGATGAACATCGATTCTCGCAACTTAGGAGTGAAATGGCAACCGCGGCAAGCACTCAGCCGATCGTCGTCGGTATCGACGGTTCTTCGGCGTCGAAGGTGGCCATTGACTGGGCCGCGCGCACCGCCGCTCTGCGGGGAGTTGCGCTGAAACTGGTCCACGTCCTCAACCCGCCGGTGGTCATGGCTTTTCCGGAAGTACCGGTGCCGTCGGGATATCTGCAGTGGCAGGAGGAAGAGGGCCGCAGGGTGCTCGCTGCCGCTGCCGCTGCCGCGGGGCGCTGGCCCGTGGGCTGCTGGGGTCAGTCAGCACAGGTCTCGTTCATCATTCGCACTGCTCGGTGGCGATCATCCACGACGACGACCCACTGATGCCTCACCCGTCGATGGCGCCGGTGGTACCGGGTGTGGACGGCTCCCCGGCGTGGACTGGTCGGTGCTGCAGTCTGGTGGCGAGGAGACCCTCAGCGAGCGGTTGACAGGCTGGGGTGAGCACCGCGGTGGTCACTGCGACGCGGATGCCGGTGATAGTCGCTCGGTGACGACCGGGCGACGCGTCGCTCCCCAGATTCCGACACATATGCCGACCACCGCGCCGCCGGATGCCAGGAACCATCCCCGGGTATCCCGCCCGCGCAGCGCGGCAGCCGCGAGCAGGCCGCCGATCAGGGCATCGCGATACCCCATGGAACGCAACAACAGTCGCGCGAACCGGGTCGATGAGAAACGAAATACCTGACGTGAGACGGATGCTGCCCGCGACAAGCGCCGTGCGGTTGACTGACATGGGCGGCAGCCTAACTCCGCAATCAGATCAGTGGTGCAGTCCAGCGCAGGAGCGTTCCACCGCCCGGGGCTTCGCTGAAGACCAGCTGCCCGCCAACTTCCTCGGCGCGCGCCCGCAGGTTGGCCAGCCCGCTTGCGGTCACGTCAGTCGGCATGCCGCACCCGTCGTCGATCACCTCGACGCTGAACTCGTCCTCGACGCGCACATTCACCGTCAGCGTGCGGGCACCTGCGTGCCGCACCACATTGCTGACCGCTTCGCGCACTACCGCCTCGGCATGGTCGGCTAGTGCCGGTTCCACCACCGACAGCGGCCCGATGAACTGCAGGGTGTTGCGAAGTCCCGATCCGGAGAACGCCGCGATCGCCTGTTCGAGTCGCTGGCGCAGTCGGGTGGTTCCCGGCGATCCGTCGTGCAGATCGAAGATCGTCGTTCGAATTTCCTGGATCACGCCCTGCAACTCATCGACGACGTCGTCCAGACGTGTTCGAACCTCCGGCGAACGGACAATCTGGTTTGCACCCTGCAGCGACAGGCCTGCGGCGAACAGTCGCTGGATGACGTGGTCGTGAAGATCGCGCGCAATCCGATCGCGGTCTGCGATCACGTCGAGTTCGCGCATCCGGCGCTGGGTGTTGGCCAGCTGCCAGGCCAGGGTCGCCTGATCGGCGAACGCCACCATCATCTCCAGCTGGTTGTCACCGAAGTTCGCCTCGCCTGTTCGACGCAGCAGCACCACCACGCCAGCGAATGTTTCGGTGGTTCGCAGCGGCAACACCATTGCCGGACCCGTGCCGGGACTCAGCGCCACACCCGTGATCTCCGGCAATAGCCGAGGTGTGCGATCGGTCGGGGCGGCCATGAAGATGCCGGCCGGCAGGACGGTCGGCGCGGCGTCCGGGCCGCTACCTATCGAACCCGCCGACGCGACCACCACCAGTTCGTCCACCTCAGACGCGGTTACCTCGGTGTCGTGGGGCTCGGTGTCGTGGGGCACGGCCACCAGCACCGCATCCGCCTCGGTCAACCGCAGCGCAGAATCGGCGATGAGCTGGAATACTCGGGCCGGTTCGTCGCCGCCCAGCAGTTCGGTGGCGACGTCACGGGTGGCTTCGATCCAGGCCAGGCGTTCGCGGGACTGCTCGTAGAGCCGGGCGTTGTCGATCGCGATTCCGGCGAGCAGGGTCTCATTTCTTTCCCGCTCGATGGTGCGGCCCAATTGGGTGCTGGCCTTGGCTATCAGGCTCAGCAGGGCGCCATCTTCGGGCATCGGGTTGGTGCCGAAGAATTCGAGCGACCCCACCACCTCGGATCGGACCAGAATCGGGGTGCTGAACGCCACCCGCATCCCTGACCGCAGGGCGCTGTCCCTGCGAAGAAAGTTGTCGCACGTCGCCAGGTCGTCGAACCATACCGGTGCACCCGATTCCCATACCTGACCCGGCAGGCCTAGGCCAGGATCGGACACAAGTCCCTCTGTGGCGGAACGCAACTCGGAAATATCGAGGTCCGGATCGTGGTACCAGATGCCGGTCGGCCGCATCCGGCGGTCGGCGCCTTCGCCGCCGACGATATAGGCGTGCGCCGCGGGCCACCCGGTGAAGTGGCAGATGTACTCCAGTGCGGAAGCAAGCACCTCGGAGACCGAATCGGCCTGGTTGGCCATAGTGGTGATGGCGAAGAGGACCTCGAGATCTCGTTGCTTCTGGTAGAGGTCGCGCAGTCCGCGTTCGGCGATATGCTCCGCCTCGTGACGGATCCGCCGTTCACGCTCCAACCGGCGGCTGAGCAGTTTGTTCTCGCCTGTCAGTTCGGCGACTAGATCCGCTGGGCTGCAGGCGTTTTCGTGTTCCGGAGTCATTCCCGCACCGAAGTCATATCCACCCTAGGCTGGCGTCACGGCGATCAGGCAGCTGTCCGCACCGTCGTGCATGCATGCCCGGTGTTGCACCACCAGTGTCTCACCGTAGTGGTCGCCGGCGCCGAAGATGAAGCCGCGGGCGAGGTCGCAAAGCTTGCGCGGCGAGCGGTAGCCGATCGTCAGTGATCCATCCGGAGGCGAGGTGAACGCGAAATGGGGACAGTAGGCGCCGGAATAGAGTTTGCGCACCTCCGGGTGGATGACGTCGTTGAGCGAGAGCAGGAACGGCATCGTCGTCTGATGCGCGGTGAAGAACTCGGGCCAGCGTTTCGCCATACCGGGTATCGCCCGCTGTCCGAACCAGCGGAGCACCTCGCCGTCGGGCAGCGATAGTTTGGCTGCGGCGGCAGCTACCAGTGCGGTGATCTCCGCATCGTCGTAGCTGCCGAGCGAGGTGTAGACGCCATCCAGTCCGGCCGCATCGAGCAGTTCGTCCCACGTGGGTTCCCCGTAGGCGTCAACCACCACATCTTCGAGCAGCTGGAAGATGATGCCCTTCATGCGGCCTCCGGAACCCTGTTCACCGAATCAGCTCTCCCGCGTTCGTTGTTGGCCGAGTTTGGAGACGAACAACGCCGCCTGGGTGCGTCGTTCCATGCCCAACTTGGCCAGCAGGCGCGACACGTAGTTCTTCACCGTCTTCTCGGCCAGGAACATACGCGCCGCGATGTCCTTGTTGGTCAGGCCCTCGCCGAGCAGGTTGAGCAGCACCCGTTCCTGGTCGGTGAGACCGGAGAGCGGGTCGGAGCGTTCGGCGGCTCCGCGCAGTTTGGCCATCAGCGCGGCAGCGGCCCTGTTGTCCAGTAGTGAGCGGCCCGCCCCGACGTCCTTGATGGCCTTTGCCAGCTCCATACCTTTGATGTCCTTGACCACGTAGCCACTGGCACCGGCCAGGATCGCATCGAGCATCGCCTCGTCGGAGGTGAATGAGGTCAGCATCAGACACCGCAGATCCGGCATCTTGGACAGCAGATCGCGGCACAGTTCGATGCCGCTACCGTCGGGCAGGCGCACATCGAGCACGACGACATCGGGCCGCAAAGCCGGGATCTGGGCCAGCGCCTGGGCCACCGACCCGGCCTCGCCGATGACATCGAGTTCGGGGTCGGCGCTAAGCAGGTCGATCAGTCCCCGGCGCACGACCTCGTGGTCGTCGACGAGAAAGACTGTGACCATGGGGCAACCATAACGGGCGGACTTCTCGATCACAGCAGCCGTTGGCGATCGACGACCAGGATCGTGCAGTCAGTGTCCTGCAGGGCGGTGAGTCCCATCGGCCCGAGCAGTTCGCTGACACCGGTGGTGTTCGGTGCACCGACCACCACCAACTGGATTTCAGCGGCGTGCTTCGACAGGTAGGTGAGCGCACTTCCGTGAATCGCGACGGGCCGGACGTCGAGTTCGGGATAGAGATGTTTCCACCGCGACAGCCGCCGGTCCAGTTGCGTACGGACCATCTGGTTGCCGTCGGCCACCGCGTGGGATTCATGAATGTCGGTGTAGCGCGACTGCCATGAGCCCAGCACCCGCAGCGGTGCGGTGCGCAACCTCGCTTCCTCGACTCCGGACTGCAGCACCGCGCCGTTATCGGTGGTCTCGTCGAGTTCGACGACCACCCAGCCCGGGCTGTCGTCGCCGGCCCGGCCGGTGCCGCGGACCACCGCGACCGGGCAGTGTGCGGAGGCCACCAGCGCCCCGGTCGTGGAGCTCACCCGGTTGTGATCGACATGCTTGAGGCCCGCTGCGCCTACGCAGACCATCGCAGCGGCCCCGGAGGCCTCCAGCAGCGCAGGTATCGGTGCGCCGGTGATCACCTGAGCCTCAACATTGACTGGCCGCCCCGTGGCTGCCACGGCTGCGGCCGCGGAGCGCACGGCCACCTCGGCATCGGTCTGCTCATCGGTGGTCTCCGCGGCGGCCACCAGGCGCAGCGGTACCTCCCGGCTGAGGGCTTCATCGATAGCCCACAGCGCGGCGTGCACCGCGTTCCGGGATCCATCGATGCCGACCACTATCGACGGCGGGGTTAACTGTTCAGACACTGCGGGCTCCTACCCGGCGAACGGTTCGACGTCGACGGGGTTTCCAGTCTGCTCCAAGAGCCGCTCGGTGTCTGCGCGGGTGCAGGGTGCGGTGCCCGGGGTGAGCAACATATTGGGTGGCTCCCGGTCAATGAGCTCTCGGGCAGCGCTTCCCTTACTCTGGCTTACAGTCCGGTCGGATGGGTTTCCGGGTTCTGCCCCATGGCCAGCAATTCGCGTACCTCGTCGTCGGTGACCTGACGGAAGTCCCCGAACGATTCGCCTACCGCCAGGAACGGTGTCGGCATCGACGCACACACCACCTCGTCGACGAGCCCGGCGAATTCCCGGGAGGTCGACTCCGGCGCTGCGGGCACCGCGATCACGACCGCGGCCGGCTCCGACTCGCGCAACGCCTGGATCGCGGCCCTCATCGATGATCCCGTGGCAAGTCCGTCGTCGACCAGGATCACCGTCTTGCCGGCGACGTTCAGCGGCGGGCGTCCGCGTCGATAAGTCACCTCGCGGCGGGCCAACTCGCCGGCCTCTCGTTCGGTGATCTCGCGTAACTGTTGTGGACTGATCTGCAGTCTGCGCACGACGTCGTCGTTGATCACCACCCGTCCGCCACTGGCCAGTGCCCCGAAGGCGAACTCTTCGTGTCCCGGTGCACCGAGTTTGCGAACGATGAAGGCGTCCAGTGGCACCCCCAGCGATGTGGCCACCTCGTAGGCAACCGGCAAGCCGCCACGGGCCAGCCCCAGCACGACCACATCAGGCTTACCGCGGTAAGGCACCAGCAGCCCGGCGAGAACCTGGCCGGCCTCCCGTCGGTCCTTGAACACCCGGCGTGGGTGCTGGCCGCGCAGGCCGTTGGTCCGGGTCATTATCGGGCACCTTCGGAGGCCGAGGCCGGTGCCCTGTAGGGAACTCCCTCTGTTGTTTCGAAAGGTGCGATCCACCATTGCAATTCGGCGTGATACGACGATTCGTAGCGGTGCAGCGACTCCGTGAGTCGGGAGGCTTCAGCCAGTTGGGGCCGGACTGCTTCGGGCAGCACCTCCGGGGTGGGATTCTCGGTGTCGACGGTCCCGAGTAAGACGGGAAGGAAAGCTGCCCACGCGGCCGGCGCCGCGAATGGGAGCCCGCCGGTTCGGTCGGTGGTATGAGGTAAGCGGGAGGGTGCGAAGAACAGTCGCAACTCGCCGCCCTCGGCGATCCAGTGCCACGGCTGGCTGTTGTGGACCGACGGGGCACGGCAGGCCGATTCCACGGCGCTGGCCAACATCCGGGGATCGATCATTGAAATGGTCATGGTTACACACCGCTTCCACTGTGTGTTTCAACGATAGGTCGGTACCGGCCAGACGGCAGGGCCGCAAGTCACCAAGCGGCCCCGACCGTTTCCCCTTCCTCCGGACCCGGGTGCATGATCGGGACCACGTGGCGGCCTCAGACTCGCGTCGTAGCCGGATCGCCGCCGAAGCGTTGAGCCAGCCACACCGGAATCACCGCGACCACAGTCAGGGTTGCCGCCACAACATTGATGACCGGAGCCTGATTCGGTCGAAACAGATTGCCGAATATCCAGATCGGCAGGGTCTGAACGGTCGGGCCCGAGGTGAAGGTCGTGACAACGATCTCGTCGAAACTCAATGCGAACGCCAGGATGGCGCCGGCAACGATCGCACCCCGCATCATCGGGAAGGTCACGTAGCGGAACGTCTGCCAATTCGAGGCGCCCAGATCAGCCGAGGCGTCTTCCAGTCGGGGACCGAGTCGCCGCAGCCGGGCCTGAGTGTTGTTGAAAACGATGACCATGCAGAACGTCGCATGGCCGATGATCACGGTGGCAAGGCCGAGGGTAGCTCCGAGTGCCGAGGTGAAGGTTGCGTTCAGCGCGATACCCGTCACGATGCCCGGCAGCGTAATAGGAAGCACAACAAGGAGACTGATCGTCTGTCTACCGAAGAATCGGTGGCGCTGCACGGCGAAGGCTGCCATGGTGCCCAGCACCAGTGCGATCGCCGTCGCGCCTAATCCGACGACCACCGAGTTGCCCAGTGCTCTCCACATGCCGCTGCTGGACCAGGCATCGGACCACCACCGCAGGGTGAAACCGCTGGGCGGGAAGGCGAAGGTCTTCGATGAGTTGAAGGCATTGACGACGACGAGAAGCATTGGGGCGTAGAGGAAGACGATGACCAGGACCGTCCAGGCCCGGGTCAGGCGGCATATCGACGCGGGCAACATCAGACGTTCTCCAGGGCGCCGGTGCGCCGCATCGCCAACAGGTATCCGATGATGGCGAAGAGTGGTATCAGCGACAGTGCCGCTGCCAACGGCTGATTGTTGGCGGTCACGAGTTGGCCGTAGATGATATTGCCCAGCATCTGCGTCTTTCCGCCGACGATGGTGACCGCGATGTAGTCTCCCATCGAGAGCGAGAACGTGAAAATCGACCCGGCGGCGATACCGGGAAAGATCAGCGGTGTCATGATCGTCCGCAGGGTCGTCCATCCGGAAGCTCCGAGGTCGGAGCTGGCGTCGATCAAGTCTTCCGGTACCCGCTCGAAGGCCGCGAAAACCGGAATCACCATGTAGGGCAACCAGAGATAGGTCAACGTCAGCACGGTGGCGACCAGGCCGTAACCCGGCGTGTAACCCGCGACCCATGCCAGCGGGCCCTGTCCTGAAAGCAGCATCCGCCATGCGTAGGCCTTGACCAGATAGCTCGCCCACAGCGGAGTGGTCACCGCCACCACCAGTGCCAGTCGCACCCGCGGCGAGGCCACCTTGGCCATATAGAGCGCCAGTGGCACGGCCAGCGTGATGCAGATCAGCGTCACGGCCAACGCGATGCCGACGGTTCGTAGGGTGGCCGCGTGAAACACCGCGTCAGTGAGAACCCGCACGATGTTGTCACCGGTGAATGTGCGTACAACTGCGCCGGTGAAGCTATTGGTGCTCCACAAGGCTGAAACCAGCAGTACCGCTAGTGATCCCAGATAGACGACGACCAGCCACGCCAGCGGCGGGATGAGCAGGAACGCCAAGGAAAGCCGGGAGCGGAACCGATGCGAGGATCGGCCCGCAGTGATCACCCCTTGATCTGCTGCCACTTGTCGACCCACTCGCTGTAGGCCGTGCAGTTGTCACCGCTGCCGTCCACGCACTGCTTCTGCGGTGTGGTCCAGTAGCTGATCCGCTTCGCGTAGTCCGCGTCGGTGGCGTGGAAGGTCGCGCAGAAGTTCTTATCGCTGGTGAACTCGCATGCCTTGGTCTGGGCCGGTGCCTCACCGAAGTATTCAGCTACCTGAGCGTTGACTGCCGGCGAGGTGATGTAGTCCATCCACTTGTACATGCAATTGGGGTGGGCGGCCTTCGATGAGAGCATCCAGGTGTCCGACCAGCCGGTGGAACCCTCCTTCGGCAGTACCGTGGCGATCTTGATCTTGTCGTCGGTGGTGAGCATGTTGGCGATCACCTGCCAGCTGGTCCCGATCACCGACGTGCCGGACTCGAAGGCCTGGACGGCTTTGGTGTAGTCCGACCAGTACTCACCGATGTTCCCGTGCTGGGCTTTGAGTAGTTCGGTGGCGGCGTCGAGTTGCTCCGAGGTCAGGGCGTAGGGGTTCTTGATGCCCAGTTCGGGTTTGGTCTTCGACAGGTATAGCGCGGCATCGGCGATGTAGATCGGCGAGTCGTAAGCGGTGACCTTGCCCTTGTACTCGGGTGCGCCGGGGAATACCGCGCCCCAGGAGTCCGGCGCGTCCTTGACGACGTCGGTGTTGTACATCAGCAGGTTGGCACCCCAGCCGTGCGGGATGCCGAACATCTTTCCATCCACCGAGTTCCATTCCTGGTCCTTGAGGAACGTAGATATCGTGTCGTAGTTCGGAACCAGCGTGGTGTTGACCGGCGCCACGTCGCCGGCGTAGATGAGCCGCAGCGTCGCGTCCCCGGATGCCGACACACCGTCGTACTGTCCGGTGCGCATCAGTTGCACCATCTCATCGGAGGTGTTGCCGATCTTGATGTTGACCTTGCAGCCGGTCTGCTGCTCGAACGGGTGCACCCAATCCACCTTCGGATCATTGGACCCATCTTCGGCATAACCCGGCCACGAGACGAGGTTGAGCTGTCCTTCGCCGTTGCCGAGACTTGCCATCGGTTCCTGTTGTGACGGCGCGGGCGCCGATGTGCCGCCACCGGAATTGGTGGAGCTTGAACACGCGGCGACCAGAGCAGCGCAGGCGGTGAGTGTGACGCCCAGGCGACGGGTGGTGATTCTCATGACGAACTCCTTTATTTCTGCATGGGTTGGGGATTCAAGAACTCAGGGAGCGGACGGCATTGTCCGGCCAGGCCAGCATGATCGGTGCACCGTGGCTGATATCGGTGTCGGTGTCGGCACTGAGCACGGCGGCGGTGAGGCGCACCCCGCCAGCGGCGTCGGCGGTGATGCGGGTGATCGGCCCGGCGTACACCACCTCGGCGACGTCAGCGTTGACGCTGCGCATTCCGGCGGGCACTGCTGCACCAGGGGACATCAACACGATCCGTTCGGGCCGGATCGCGTAGCTACCGGGTCTGCCCAGCAACGCCTCAGCTTTCGCGCCGTCGAACACATTCGAGGTGCCGACGAAATCAGCCACGAACCGGTTGGCCGGGTTCTCGTAGACCTCGCGCGCTCCGCCGATCTGCTCGATGCGGCCGTCATTGAACACCGCGAGTCGGTCGCACAGTGTCAATGCCTCGTCCTGATCATGGGTGACGATCACGAAGGTGATGCCGACCTCGCGTTGGATCGCCTTGAGTTCGACCTGCATCTGTTCGCGCAACTTGAGGTCCAATGCGCCCAACGGCTCATCGAGTAACAGCACCTTGGGGCGACCCACCAGGGCGCGGGCCAGGGCGACCCGTTGTTGCTGACCGCCGGAAAGCTGGGTGGGCTTCCGGGTGGCCTGAGCCGACAACTGCACCATCTCCAGGGCCTGCCCGACCCGGTCCCGGCGTTCCGCTTTGCCCACCCCCTTGACCCGCAGCCCGTATTCGACGTTCTGGGTCACCGTCATATGCGGGAACAGGGCATAGTCCTGAAACACCGTGTTGGTGTCCCGCTGTGCCGGCGGATACGCGGTGATGTCCTTGCCGCCGAGGTGAATTGTGCCCGCGCTCGGTTGTTCGAAGCCGGCGATCATCCGCAGTACCGTCGTCTTCCCGGAGCCGGACGGGCCGAGGATGGCGAACAACTCGCCGTCGGCGACGCTGAAATCCGCACCCTCGACCGCGATCGTCTGATGTCGGCCTTCGCTGAAGACCTTCCGGACGCCCCGCAACTCGATCTGCGGATTGTCAACACCGGCAGCGGGATTCACCGAGGGCGCCGGGTCAGTGCGGGGCGCCGACGCGACACTCCCCGTAGGCATGGGTGGATAGTACGGATATCGGAGCGCCGTTGTCGGCTGTTGCGTCAGTGGCCGAACCTGTGTGCTGTGCGGGACGGGTCTGCCTCGCACCCCTGGCAGCCAGCCGCAATTCGGCCGGTGTGACTGTCCGAATTCAGCATTGAACCTACTCCAAAGTAGGTTATTGCCAGCAAACTTTTGAATGCCATTTCGGTGAACAATTGTCGACTGAAAATCCAGGCGCCTTCTTGATTGCAACCGAGCGACCGCGGCGATCGACGGAAAATTCACAGGTAACGATTCCATAACAATCAGGCGTTGAACAGCCACGTTACGCCTACCCGACCGTAACCACCTGCACGCAGGACGTTTGACCCGGCCGGTTCCGGCACCCAATTGACCCGCTGTTACCGATTGTCGTGTTACTCGCGCGTAGAACTCGTCAGTAACCAATATCGGCAGAGAAATAGGCACCGCTCTTATGGGAGCCTTAGGGCTGTTGGCAGCGCCACTCGCATGCGCCAACAGACACGTCGGAAATTTTCGAGGGAGACGGACACCGGTGACGATCCACGAGCATGACAGGCTGCGTACCGATGATGCCGACCGCGCCAGTCTTCAAGCGCTCGTGGACCGTCTCAATACCGGTGAGCCCTATGCCGTCGTCTTCGGTGGGCAGGGCAACAGCTCGTGGCTTACCAGCCTCGAGGAACTCGTTACCACTGCCGGCATCGAGTCGGAGTTGGCCACGCTCGTCGGTGAGGCCGAACTACTGCTGGAACCGGTTGCCGACGAGCTCGTCGTGGTGCGGCCGATCGGCTTTGAGCCGCTGCGGTGGGTGCGGGCGCTTGCCGCCGATGAGCAGGTGCCCTCGGCGCGCCACCTGACGTCGGCTGCGGTGTCGCTGCCCGGTGTTCTGCTGAGCCAGATCGCGGCGATCCGGGCACTGGACCGACAGGGTTTGGACTTCGTTGGCGCACCGCCCATTGCCGTGGCCGGTCACTCCCAGGGTGTGCTCGCCGTCGAGGCGCTGAAAGCGGACGGCGCCAAGGATGTGGAACTGCTCGCGCTGGCCCAACTGCTCGGCGCTGCCGGAACGCTGGTGGCGCGACGTCGTGGCATCGTCGCTCTCGGCGAACGTCCACCGATGGTGTCGGTG
>NZ_JAEMSG010000032.1:17898-27177 GCF_016462945.1 Mycolicibacterium sp.
CGCCGAGCCGGAGCGGATCAGCCGACTTCTCGCGGAGTTCGCCACCGATGTACGAACGGTGCAGCCTCCGGTGCTGTCCATCCGTAACGGTCGCCGCTCTGTCGTCATCACCGGAACGCCCGAACAGCTGTCGCGTTTCGAGCTGTATTGCGAACAGATCGCCGAGGCCGAGGCCGCCGAACGCAAGAACAAACTGCACGGCGGAGCGGTGTTCTCGCCCGTGTTCGATCCGGTGGCCGTCGAGGTCGGCTTCCACACGCCGCAGTTGGCCGATGGTGTGGACATCGTCGGCCGCTGGGCCGAGGCGGTAGGACTTGACGTCGGCATGGCCCGTGAATTGGCCGACGCCATTCTGGTGCAGCCGGTCGACTGGGTTCACGCGGTCACGGGGATTTCCGATGCCGGTGCCCGATGGATTCTCGACCTCGGCCCGGGCGACATCCTGACCAGGGTGACCGCGCCGGTGATCCGCGGGCTCGGGGTGGGCATCGTGCCGGCGGCGACCCGGGGCGGTCAGCGCAACCTGTTCACCGTCGGCGCCGCGCCGGAGGTGGGTACGCCATGGGCGAGTTATGCACCGTCGGTGATCAGCCTGCCGGACGGATCGGTCAAGCTGTCGACCAAGTTCACCCGGCTCACCGGCCGCTCACCGATGCTGTTGGCCGGGATGACGCCGACGACGGTCGACGCGAAGATCGTCGCCGCCGCCGCCAATGCCGGGCACTGGGCCGA
Organism: Mycolicibacterium sp.; assembly: GCF_016462945.1. Classification (GTDB taxonomy): domain Bacteria; phylum Actinomycetota; class Actinomycetes; order Mycobacteriales; family Mycobacteriaceae; genus Mycobacterium. The sequence continues at coordinate 18,631 of NZ_JAEMSG010000032.1, forward strand.
GCTTGCCGGCGGCGGGCAGGTCACGGAGGAGATTTTCGAGCGGCGCATGGCCGAACTGAGTGCGCTGCTGGAGCCCGGCCGGATGATCCAGTTCAATGCCCTGTTCCTGGACCCCTATCTGTGGAAGCTGCAGGTTGGCGGTAAACGCTTGGTGCAGAAGGCGCGCCAGTCCGGCGCCCCTATTGACGGTCTGGTCATCAGCGCTGGGGTGCCCGACCTTGAGGATGCCGTCGCGTTGATCGACGAGCTGCATGACGTGGGCATCGCGCACGTCTGCTTCAAGCCCGGCACCGTCGAACAGATCCGCTCAGTCATCCGGATCGCCGCCGAGGCGCCCACCAAGAGTGTGATCGCCCATATCGAGGGTGGGCGTGCCGGTGGTCACCACTCCTGGGAAGACCTCGATGATCTCCTGCTGACCACCTACTCCGAACTACGTTCGCAGTCCAACATCACCATCTGCGTGGGCGGTGGGATCGGCACGCCTGAGCGCGCTGCCGAATATCTCACCGGAACCTGGTCGCGTGCCTACGGCTATCCGCTCATGCCGGTCGACGGAATCCTCGTGGGCACCGCCACCATGGCCTGTCTGGAGGCCACCACCTCGAACGCGGTCAAGCAGCTGCTTGTCGACACGGTCGGCACCGCTCACTGGGTTGGTGCCGGAAAAGCCAGTGGTGGCATGGCTTCCGGGCGCAGTCAGCTCGGCGCGGACATTCACGAGATCGACAACGCCGCCTCACGTTGCGGTCGATTACTCGATGACGTCGCCGGCGATGGCGAGGCGGTGGCAGCGCGACGTGACGAGATCATCGCCGCGATGGCGCAGACCGCCAAGCCCTACTTCGGCGATGTCGCAGAGATGACCTATCTGCAATGGGTGCGGCGCTACGTTGAACTCGCGATCGGCGACGATAACAGCACCGCCGACACCAAGCAGCCTGATTCGCCCTGGTTGGACGTCACCTGGCGGGATCGCTTCGCTGCGATGTTGCAGCGCGCCGAGGCCCGGCTGAATGAGAAAGACAACGGCGCGATTCCGACACTGTTCGGCAACCTCGAGGCCCAAGACCTCCTGGAAGATCCGGATCGGGCGATCGCCGCACTGCTGGCCCGCTACCCCGCCGCCGGCACGGTGCTGCTGCATCCCGCCGATCTGCCGTTCTTCGTGGACTTGTGCAAGACCCTCGGCAAGCCGGTGAACTTCGTGCCGGTGATCGATAAGGATGTTCGCCGTTGGTGGCGCAGCGATTCGCTGTGGCAGGCCCACGACGCCCGATACACCGCAGATCAGGTGTGCATCATTCCGGGCACGGCCGCCGTCGCGGGTATCACCCGCGTCGATGAACCGGTCGGCGATCTGCTGGACCGCTTCGAGAAGGCCGCCGTGGATGAGGTGTTGGCCGCCGGCGCCCGGCCGCAGCCGGTTGCCTCACGGCTGCAGGTACGAGCCGACGTCACCGGCCCGCTCGGCATCGTGCTGGACTGCCCGGACGTGCTGTGGGCCGGGCGCACCGCGATCAATCCGGTGCACCGGTTGGCCCCGCCGTCGCAGTGGCAGGTGCATGGTGATCGCTCGGAGGGCACCAGCGATGCGACCCGGGAATGTTTAAGCGCGACAAACCATTCCACCGGCGCCCGCCTCGAGGCGGTGTCCGCCGACCGGGTGGTTCTAAGTGTGCCGATATCGGGTAACTGGATCGATATCGCCTTCACGCTCCCCGCCACCGTGGTCGATGGCGGCGCTCCGGTGGTTCGCACTCCGGATGCCGCCGCGGCGATGCGCGCCGTGCTGGCCATCGCGGCCGGTGTCGATGGCCCAGATGACCTTCCTGCCATCGTCGGCGGTTCGACGACCGTCACGGTGGACTGGGATCCCGAACGGGTCGCCGACCACACCGGCGTCACCGCGACCTTCGGCTCGCCGCTGGCTCCCACCCTCTCAACAGTTCCCGACGCCCTGGTGGGCCGGTGCTGGCCGGCGGTGTTCGCCGCCATCGGCGACGCGGCCACCGACATCGGTTTCCCGGTCGTCGAGGGTCTGCTGAGCCTGGTGCACCTCGATCATGCGGCCCGGCTTCTCAAACCGCTCCCACGTCATAGGACTCAATTAGTCATCACCGCAACATCTTCGGTGACCGTCGACACCGAGGTCGGCCGCGTGGTGCCGGTCACGGTGAACGTCAGCGATGCGGCCGGGACGGTTCTGGCGGTTCTCGAGGAGCGGTTCGCGATTCGCGGTCGCACCGGTCCAGCCGAGCTCACCGATCCGGTGCGGGCCGGGGGAGCGGTGTCGGAAAACGCCACCGACACCCCGCGCCGCCGCCGCCGCGACGTCACCATTACCGCCCCGGTCGACATGCGGCCGTTCGCGATGGTCTCCGGTGACCACAATCCCATCCACACCGACCGGACCGCGGCACTGCTGGCCGGACTGGATGGACCGATCGTGCACGGCATGTGGTTATCGGCCGCCGCCCAACACATCGTGACCGCCACCGACGGTAAGCCCGTCCCGCCCGGCAAACTGGTGGGGTGGACCGCTCGGTTCCTGGGCATGGTCAAACCGGGTGACGAGATCGACTTCCGGGTGGATCGGGTCGGAATCGACTTGGGCGCAGAGGTTTTGGAGATCACTGCCAAGGCCCGGCGGGGCGGGAGCGCAGCGACTGGGGGGGCTGGCACAGGGGGCGAGCTCGTCATGTCGGCGACCGCCCGACTTGCTGCCCCCAAAACGGCGTACGCATTCCCCGGACAGGGTATTCAGCACAAGGGCATGGGCATGGAGGTGCGCGCCCGGTCCAAGGCTGCACGCAAGGTATGGGACCGCGCCGACAAGTTCACCCGCGCAACCCTGGGCTTCTCGGTGCTGCATGTGGTGCGTGACAATCCGACCAGCCTGATCGCCGCCGGTGTGCACTATCAGCACCCTGACGGTGTGCTGTATCTGACGCAGTTCACCCAGGTTGCCATGGCGACGGTGGCGGCCGCCCAGGTCGCCGAGATGCGCGAGCAGGGTGCCTTCGTCGAAGGAGCCATCGCCTGCGGCCACTCGGTCGGGGAATACACCGCATTGGCGTGCGTCACCGGGGTCTACGAACTCGAGGGTCTTCTTGAGGTGGTTTTCCACCGCGGCAGCAAGATGCACGACATCGTGCCTCGCGATGAGCAGGGCCGCTCCAATTACCGGCTGGCCGCCATCCGTCCGTCACAGATGGACCTCGACGATGCCGACGTCACGGGGTTTGTCGCTGAAATTGCCGCACGCACCGGCGAATTCCTGCAGATCGTCAACTTCAACCTGCGCGGCTCGCAGTACGCGATCGCCGGCACGGTGCGTGGGCTGGAGGCACTCGAAGCCGAGGTAACCCGACGCTTGGAGATTACCGGCGGCAAGCGGGCCTTCATCATGGTTCCGGGCATCGACGTACCGTTCCACTCCGACGTGCTACGGGTGGGAGTCGACGAGTTCCGCCGATCGCTGGAGCGGATCATGCCGCGCGATGCCAATCCCGGTGCGCTCGTCGGCCGCTACATCCCCAATCTGGTACCCCGGCTGTTCAGCCTGGATCGCGACTTCATCCAGGAGATCCGCGATCTGGTTCCCGCCGAGCCACTTGATGAGATCCTCGCCGATTACGACACCTGGATCACCCAGCGTCCCGATGAGGTGGGCCGCCGGGTGATCATCGAACTGCTGGCATGGCAGTTCGCCAGCCCGGTGCGCTGGATCGAGACCCAGGACCTGTTGTTCACCGAAGAGGCCGCCGGCGGTCTGGGTGTTGAGCGTTTCGTCGAGATCGGGGTGAAGTCCGCGCCGACGGTTGCCGGCCTGGCCAACAACACCCTCAAACTTCCTGAATACGCCTACAGCACAGTGCAGGTGCTCAATGTCGAGCGCGATGCCGCGGCGCTGTTCGCCACCGATACCGATCCGGAGCCGGACGCCGAGGCGGATGCGCCAACACCTGTCCCGGACGTCACAGTCGAGGTGGTTACCGCCGCGGCCGCGGCGGTACCGGGGGCCGCATCCGGTGCGGCCCGGCCCGATGACATCGCCTTCGGCGCCGCCGACGCCACCGTGGCGATGATCGCCCTGTCCGCCAAGATGCGCATCGATCAGATCGAGGCACTGGACTCGATCGAGTCGATCACCGACGGTGCGTCCTCGCGGCGCAACCAGCTGCTGGTCGACCTCGGCTCGGAGTTGAATCTCGGCGCCATCGACGGCGCCGCCGAAGCCGACCTCGCCGCACTGCGCGGTCAGGTCAGCAAGCTGGCTCGGACCTACAAGCCGTTCGGCCCGGTGCTGTCGGACGCCATCAATGATTCCTTGCGAAGCGTGCTCGGCCCGTCCGGCAAGCGGCCCGCCGCGATCTCGGAGAGGGTCACCAAGACCTGGGAACTCGGCCAGGGCTGGGCCAAGCACGTCACCGTGGAACTCGTTCTGGGTACCCGGGAGGGCAGCAGTGTTCGCGGCGGAGCCCTCGGTGGGTTACATGACGGCGCGCTTCCCGACGCGGCCGCAGTGGACAAGGCCATCGACGGAGCGGTCGCCGCTGTCGCTGCCCGCCACGGAATCGCGGTGTCGCTCCCGTCGGCAGGCGGCAGCGTCGGCGGAGGTGTCGTCGACTCAGCCGCACTGGATGAGTTCGCCGCAACCGTCACCGGTCCCACCGGTGTGCTCGCATCGGCCGCACGACTGGTGCTGGGGCAACTCGGTCTGGACAGTCCGGTCACCGTCCCGCCGTCAGCCTCCGATGCCGAGCTGGTCGACCTGATCACCTCTGAACTCGGCTCGGACTGGCCGCGACTCGTCGCCCCGGCATTCGACGCCAAAAAAGCTGTGCTGCTTGACGATCGCTGGGCCAGTGCCCGCGAGGATTTGGTCAAGCTGTGGCTTGCTGACGAGGACGACATCGACGCGAATTGGGCGACGCTGTCGCAAGCCTTCGAAGGATCCGGCCACACCGTGGCCACCCAGGCCGACTGGTGGCGTGGCCGTGCTCTGGCCGAGGGTCGACTCATCCACGCCGAGCTGTATGCGCGCATCGCTTGCGGTGCGGAGAGTCCCGACACCGGGCGCTACGCCGACGAGATCGCCGTCGTCACCGGCGCGTCCAAGGGCTCCATCGCCGCATCGGTGGTGGCCCAACTGCTCAACGGCGGCGCCACCGTCATCGCCACCACCTCCAAGCTCGACGACGACCGGCTCGGGTTCTACAAGTCGCTGTACCGCGATCACGCCCGATTCGGCGCGGCGCTGTGGGTGCTGCCGGCCAATATGGCCTCCTACGCCGATATCGACGCACTGGTTTCCTGGGTCGGTAACGATCAGAGCGAAAACCTTGGGCCGCAGGCGATCCATGTCAAGGACGCCCAGACTCCCACGATGCTGTTCCCCTTCGCCGCGCCACGGGTGGCAGGTGATCTTTCCGAGGCGGGCTCGCGCTCCGAGATGGAGATGAAGGTACTGCTGTGGGCCGTCGAACGGCTCGTCGGCGGATTGTCGGCCATCGGTGCCGAACGCGATATCGCCTCGCGGCTTCATGTCGTGCTGCCCGGTTCGCCCAACCGCGGCATGTTCGGCGGGGACGGCGCCTACGGCGAGTCCAAGTCGGCTCTCGACGCGGTGGTGACCCGCTGGAGCGCGGAGTCGTCCTGGGCTGCCCGGGTCACCTTCGCGCACGCTCTGATCGGCTGGACCAAGGGCACCGGACTCATGGGCCACAACGACGCCATCGTCGATGCCGTCGAGGCTGCCGGAGTGACCACCTACACCACCGAACAGATGGCGACGATGCTGCTGGGCCTGTGCACCCCCGAGGCCAAGGTGGCTGCTGCCGCAGAGCCGCTGAAGGTCGACCTCACCGGCGGTCTGGGTGACGTCGAACTCGATATGGCCGAATTGGCCGCCAAGGCTCGCGAGGAGATGTCACAGGATTCCGGCCGTGCGACCGACGAGGACGGACCCGCGGCCGGCACCATCGCCGCATTACCGTCCCCACCGCGCGGTCATCGGGGGTCTCCGCCACCGGCCTGGGCCGATCTTGATATCGATCCAGCCGAGTTGGTGGTGATCGTGGGCGGCGCCGAACTCGGTCCCTACGGCTCATCGCGCACCCGGTTCGAAATGGAAGTGGAGAACGAGCTGTCGGCCGCCGGAGTGCTCGAATTGGCATGGACCACAGGTCTTCTCACGTGGGAGGACGATCCCAAGCCGGGTTGGTATGACACCGCGACCGGCGATCTGATCGACGAGGCCGACATCGTCGATCGCTATCACGATGCAGTCGTCGCGCGGTGCGGCATTCGCGAATTCGTCGCAGACGGCGCCCTTCACGCCGACCACTGCGCTGAACTGCTCGTCAGCGTCTTCCTGGATCGCGACTTCGGATTCGTAGTGTCCTCGGAGGCCGAAGCCCGGGCATTTGAGCACGCAGACCCCGAGCGTACGGTAGTGCGCCCGATTGCCGACTCCGGTGACTGGGAGGTGATCCGCAAGGCGGGTACCGAGATCCGGGTGCCGCGCAAGATAAAACTGGCCCGAACCGTCGGCGGTCAGATCCCCACCGGATTCGACGCGAAGGTGTGGGGCATCAGCGCTGACATGGCCGCATCCGTCGACCGGGTGGCGCTGTGGAACATGGTCGCCACCGTCGATGCATTCCTGTCGTCGGGGTTCACCCCGGCTGAACTCATGCGCTGGGTGCATCCCAGCCTGGTCGCCAACACCCAGGGCACCGGTATCGGCGGTTTGACGAGCATGCAAACCATGTTCCACGGCAACCTCACGGGCGCCGCCAAACCGAACGACATTCTGCAGGAGGTGCTGCCGAATGTCGTTGCGGCACATGTGATGCAGTCCTACGTCGGCGGTTACGGCGCGATGGTCCATCCGGTCGGCGCGTGCGCCACCGCTGCGGTCTCGGTCGAGGAGGGCGTCGACAAAATCAGGCTCGGCAAAGCCGAACTGGTGGTCGCCGGCGGTTTCGACGATATGACCTCTGATGCCATCACCGGCTTCGCTGATATGGCTGCCACCGCCGACACCGAGATGATGCGGGCTCGGGGCATCAGCGATTCGAAGATTTCCCGCGCCAACGACCGGCGCCGGCTCGGCTTCCTTGAGGCCCAGGGCGGCGGCACCATTCTGCTGGCCCGCGGCGACCTTGCACTGAAAATGGGTCTGCCAGTGCTTGCCGTGGTCGGCTATGCGCAGAGCTTCGCCGACGGTGTGCACACCTCGATCCCGGCCCCCGGACTCGGCGCACTGGGCGCCGGCCGCGGCGGACGTGACTCCGTCCTGGCGCGCTCGCTGAACCGTCTCGGGGTGGGTGCTGATGACATCGCGGTGATCTCCAAGCACGACACCTCCACATTGGCCAACGACCCGAATGAGACGGAGTTGCACGAGCGCCTCGCCGACGCCCTCGGCCGCTCGGCTGGCGCGCCGTTGTTCGTGGTATCGCAGAAGACACTCACCGGTCATGCCAAGGGTGGCGCTGCGGTGTTCCAGATGCTTGGCCTCTGCCAGATTCTGCGGGACTGCGTCATTCCGCCCAATCGCAGCCTGGACTGCCTGGACGACGAACTTGCCGTCTCCACTCACTTCGTCTGGCCGCGGGAGACGCTGCGACTGGGCAGCCGATTCCCGCTGAAGGCGGGCCTGGTCACCAGCCTCGGCTTCGGTCACGTGTCCGGACTCGTCGCACTGGTGCATCCGCAGGCGTTCCTGGCGACGCTCAGCACCGAGGAGCGGGCGTCCTACGCTCGGCGAGCCGACGCACGGGTGCTGGCCGGCCAGCGCCGATTGGCGTCGGCCATTGCCGGTGGGAGTCCGATGTACGAGCGGCCCGCTGATCGTCGATTCGGCCATGACGGGCCGGAGAAGCCGCAGGAGGCGGCCATGTTGCTCGATCCGGCCTCGCGCCTGGGTGACGACGGGACCTACAACGTTTAGAGTCGCGGCGTGGCGATAGTGGGCGTGGGGATCGACCTGGTGTCCATTCCCGAATTCGCCGAGCAGGTGGACCAGCCCGGCACGGTGTTCTCTGAGACGTTCACCCCGGGTGAGCGCCGCGACGCTGCTGACAAAAGCTCGCTGGCGGCGCGGCATCTAGCTGCCCGGTGGGCTGCCAAAGAAGCAGTGATCAAAGCGTGGTCCGGTTCACGGTTCGCTCAGCGTCCGATGCTGCCGGAGGGTATCCATCGCGATATCGAGGTGATCACCGATATGTGGGGTCGCCCCAAGGTTCGGCTGACCGGTGAGATCGCCGAGCACCTCGCCGATGTGGTGATCCACGTGTCGCTGACACACGAGGGTGACACCGCCGCAGCGGTGGCGATCCTCGAGACGCTCTGAGATTTTCCCGCCACAACTACGCTCAGCTGTATGAGTGATCTGGTCGCCCGCGTGCGCGAAATGCTGCCCGATGTCCGGCGTGATCTCGAGGCTCTAGTGCGGATCGAGTCAGTGTGGTCGGGCCCGGCTCGACGCGACGAGGTGCACCGCAGCGCACAGGCGGTTGCGGGACTGCTGCGCGA
>NZ_JAEMSG010000126.1 GCF_016462945.1 Mycolicibacterium sp.
CCGGCGGCACCGGTGGTACCGGTGGCGACGGCGGCGCAGCCCTGCTTATCTCCGGTAACGGCGGCAATGGCGGCAACGGCGGTAGGGGCAACGGAGGCACCACTGCCGGCGCGGACGGCAAAAATGGAACCTCCGGTGGTCCGGGGCGGCCCGGTATCGGCGGCGCCGGCGGCTCCGGCGGCGTCAGCTGACGCTGAGCAACCGACAATAGAAATGGCTCTCCGCTTCGGCGGAGAGCCATTTCTGTTGTGCCTCAAGTCAAGTCAGGCTTGACCGCCATTGAGCGCACAGGCCATCTGAGCGTTCTGTGCATCGGTATTCAGATCGTTGGCGGTTGCATCCAGCGAGTCGCCCCCCGCGCGCAAGCCCATCATCACCAGCAGTTTGGTGGCGCGAACTGACCACGACTGCATCGGGTCGGAGACCTGCGGAGGGAGTCCTGGGGTTCTGGAGGCATCCAGGGCGGTCCCGGCCGCTGCCCGCAGTGCCGCTCGTCCGATCGCATTCGTCTGCACGACATTGGGGTCCTGGTAGTTGACGTCGTTACCGTTGCCTGCGATCGCATACGCGAAATCCTCGTACTTCGTCGCAGCGAGACTTAGAGCGGCGTCGAACTGCATGCAGGCGTCCGCCACCGAACTTCCGGGGTCTTGTGACCCGACAAATTCGGGCGCCGCATCTGCTGCAGGCGCGAAATCAGCGGAAGCTGCCACCTCGGTCGGTGGCGGGTCGGCAGCCGGTTCTGCCCACGCGGCAGGCGCGACGACCGAGGCGGTCAAAGATGCCGCCAGTACGGCGCTCAACGCGCTGCGCCAGGGAAGTGTCATGTCATGTCCTTGAGATCAGATCGCTTGAACCGGCTGAAGATTACCGCGAAAACATGGGGCCGAATCCCGGCTGGATCCCATCGACGCACACTGGACCGCAGACTAGAACGAAACGTTTTCCGCCTGTTTCCCTTTCGGACACTTTCAGTCTCAAACATGTTGCGGGAACGACACGATCAGATCTCGGCAGAGAGGCCACCCCAACACATGCTTCAGCGACTTGCCACCTTTGTTGGCGTCTGCCTGCTGATCGCGACCGCGACGGCTCCACAGGGTATGGCCGCTCCAGGAGATCCTCCCGCCGATCCGGTGGTGACCCCGGCGGCCAACTCCGGACCAGCCCCGGCGCCGCCCAATGCCCCGATGCCCTCCGGTACGCCCGGTGTTCTTTCCACCGAGGACGGTTGGGTGCTGTCGGTGTCAGCGGCAAATGAGTCCATCGAACCGGTGGCCTCCCTCACGAACGCTCCGTGGTCGCGCGAGTACCTCGTCGACGGCTCGTTCCTCGGAGCGGTCACGGGTTCGGGTAAGACCAAGCTGACCGGCGGATCTATGGAGGCCGGTTACCAAATCGGCTGCGGGATCATCCAGGATGACATCGAGTCGATCACCTCACTGGGCATCACTCCCGGTATCGGCATCCCCTTCATCTCCGGCACGATTTTCCCGGTATTCCTCGGCCTGACTGCCTCCCAACAGATCAAAATCGACCTCAAGCCGGGCGTGGTGAACATCGTCCCGGTAGGTAAGAAAAAGTACAAAGGCACCAAGTCCCGAATCTCGATCACCGGTTTCCGCATCAAGATCGACGGGTGCGCAGGACAGTCGTTCATCCGCTCCTACGCGACGTTCACCAGTTCCACCGACAACACCGATGACGTCGTGACCTACCTCGGCCCTACGAAGGCCGTGTGATGAACCAGACCTCAGACGAAAGGCGCGGACGCTTTATGTCGCATCGACTGGCCACCTTGGCTGCGAGTTGCCTGTTGGTGGGGTTGATTCACCCGGCTGCCGCGATCGCTGACCCCCCCGCGGACCCGGCCGTCCCGCCGCCGGGCGCCGCCGAGGTCGTCCCGTTGGCTGCTGCCGCGCCACCACTGGATACCGGCGTCGTCGCCTCGGAGGTACCAGGGATCGCCAAGACACCCGACGGCCGGACGCTGACCGTGCTCGGCAAGAACGAGACCCAGCTGCCGGTCGCGCCGTTGACCACGTCACTGTCTTCCCGCGACTGGCTGGTGGGCGGCACCTTCACCGGCGCCACGACAGGTTCGGTGGCCGGCGGGACGCTGGAGGTCGGCTATCAGATCGGCTGCGGCGTCGAGATGGATAAAGTCAAGCTGAACGGGTCGATCGCCGGCACGTTCGGCAACAGCACGTTGGGCATCGGCGGGTTAAATCTCCCCGGCACCATCTCGACCCCGATCACAGGGCAGATCGAGGTCCTGCCGCGGCCAGGCACCATTACCAACGTGACGGTCGACAAGAAGGAATTCAAGGCCACCTCGGTGCGTGTCACCCTCCGGGATATTCACATCAAGGTGGATAACTGCGTCGGCGCCTCATCACTGCGCTCCTACGCGATCCTGACGAGTTCCAGTACCGACGACGACGATATCGTCGCCTACTACGGCGTGACCAAGGTCTTCTGATGTCGGGCGGCGCCCTCATGCGGACGGCTGTGGCGAGCGGTCTGTGCATCGCGGCCCTGGCCGCGACGTCGGCCGCTGCGACGGCCGACTCCGTGACGCCGGCCCCGGAGCCAGTACTTCTCGCTGAGGCGCCGGTAGGCGCGGCAGCGCCTGGGGTGCCTGACCCGTTCGCCACGACCTCCGCTGTGACCAAGCAAAACCCGTTGTCCGCGTTCGCCGATGTGCTGGCACAGGCATCACCGGACTCGGTGCTGGCTCCATTGACGGCACCGGGTGCTGCAGCCGCTCCGGATCCGCTGGCCGCGGCAGGGATGCTGATGCCGCAGAACTACCGCATGCCGACCGGCGAACTGCCGTCGCCGTATGTATTGGCGACCGGCGTCCCACCGGGGCCTTTCGCCCGCGTCGACGGCGTGAAGGGTTTGCGCGCCATGATCCATGGGGCGCTGGGGCGGATGCCAGGCGTCGAACTCGGCCAGCCACTACCGGGAACCGCGCCGCCGCCGGGCACCGCGATTCCGCTAGGACTGGTGCAGTTCCTGCCCGATCCGGCCGAACTCGTGCCAGCTGATCCGGCCGCGCCACTGATTCCGTTGCCGGTACCGCCCGCCGGCTGACCCGAACCCATTACGGTAGGCGCATGGCAGCGCAACGTCGGTGGGTCTGGCCCGCACTGGTGGCGGTACTCGCTGTCATTGCGGCTTCACCCGCGGCGGCCGAACCACCCGATGGGCAGCTGGCCGAACCCAGCCCGGCACCGGCCGTGCCGACCGGGTTCAGCCCGCCGGTCGCATCGATCGGCGACGTCCTGGGCCAGAGTGGAAGCGATCCGGCCGGACCGCTGGGCATTCCCGACCTGACCGCCTACGCGCCGAACCTGGTGCTCGGCCAGAACCCGGTTCCGGCGGCACCCGGGACTGCCGATCCGGCGGTGATTCCCAATCTGAGCGCGTTCAACGCTGATTATCTGCTTCCGCAGAACCTCGCGCCGGCCGCACCCGGCCTGGGCGCACCCGCCCCCGGCATCGGCCCCGACAAAGACAATCCCGGTACCGGCCGGATCGCGTTCCTGCGTCGGCTGAACGAGATGTACCAGGCCGGCGACCTCAGGGGTGCGTTCCTGGGTCAGCTGCCCGATCCCACTCTGCCGACCGGCTGACGTCGCCACCTCGCTGGTCTGAGGCTCCTCGGATAGGTTCAATCCGTGCGAGTCGACGGACGCGATGTCACCGTTGCAGGCAACCTTCTGCTTCCGCTGACCCGGCGTACCACGGACATCGTCCGATTGGCTCTCGCCACTGCGTTCCTGGCGATCGTCATCACCAGTTCGCTGATCACCCGCAGCGACTGGGTGGGACTGGAGAAGTCGGTCTCGCGCATCGTCGGAGTGCTGACTCCCACCCAGTCCAATCTGGTGTACCTGGCCTACGGAATCGCGATCGTAGCCCTGCCGTTCGTGATACTGGTCGGTTTGATCGCCGGCCGTCAGTGGAAACTTCTCGGGGCGTACGCGGCCGCGGGATTCGTCGCCGTGTTGGCACTGTCGATCACCGGCGAGGGCATCGCGGCGCCGCGCTGGCACTTCGACGAATCGCAACGGCTGTCGACGGTGCTGTCACAGTTCCTCGACGACCCGCGGTGGATCGCCATGCTGGCGGCGATGCTCACGGTGTCGGGTCCGTGGCTGCCTGAGCGGTGGCGACGCTGGTGGTGGGCACTGCTGTTGGCGTTCGTCCCGATCCACCTGGTGGTCAGCGCGGTAGTGCCGGCCCGCACGCTGCTCGGACTTGCGGTGGGCTGGTTCGTCGGCGCCTTGATCGTCCTGTTCGTCGGCACACCGGCCCTTGAGGTGCCTCTCGACGGAGCCGTCCGGGCATTGTCGCGGCGAAGTTTCACCGCGGACGCGCTGACGGTGGTGCGGCCCGCCGGACACGGTCCACTGGAATTGTCGGCGGTCGACAACCTCGGGCGTCAGGCACTCATCGAACTGTACGGACCGAACCAGCGCAGCGGCGGCGCGATCCGTCAGTTCTGGCGCTGGCTTGTGTTGCGGGACGCAGAAACCGCTCCCCTGCAACCGTCTATGCACCGCTCGGTCGAACACCGCGCCCTGATGACCATCGCCGCCGGCGATCTCGACGTCGCCAACACCACGACCCTGACCGTCGCCGGGCTGGAACGCGGCTGGACCATGTACTCCCACACCGCGCCCCGCGGTAGATCACTCGATCACACCGACGATTGCGAAGTGACCAATGTCTGGGAATCGCTGGCGGTTCTGCAGCGCCATCAGATATCCCACGGCGACCTCCGAGCCACCGAGATCACCGTCGACGACACCGGCACAGTCCTGTTCGGCGGCTTCGGCAATTCCGAGTACGGCGCCTCCGACGAACAACTGCAGTCCGATATCGCCCAACTGCTAATGACGACGACCGAGAAATTCGGCGCCGAGCCCGCGGTGCAGGCCGCGATCGCGGTACTCGGTGCCGAGGCCGTGCTCGACGGATCCGGACGCCTGACGAAATCGGCGATCCCGGCCCGGATCCGCAAGACCATCACCGATCCCAAGGCGGTCATGACGGCGGCCCGCGACGAGGTCAAGAGGCAGACCGGTGCCGATCAGATCCAGGCCGAGACCATCACCCGTTTCACCCGCAAGCAGGTGATCCAGCTTGTTCTGCTCGTGGCACTGGTCTACGTCGCCTATCCATTCATCAGCACGGTGCCGGCCTTCTTCCACGAACTCCGCAGTGCCAACTGGTGGTGGGCGCTTTTGGGCCTGAGTGTCTCGGCGATGACCTATATCGGTGCCGCTGCCGGGCTGTGGGCGTGCGCATCGGGTCTGGTGCCGTTCCGGCATCTGGTGATCATGCAGTTCGCGAACACCTTCGCCGCCACCACCACCCCGGCCGGCGTGGGTGGTCTGGCACTGAGCACCCGGTTCCTGCAGAAGGCCGGTCTCGGAACGGTGCGCGCGACCGCAGCGGTGGCGGTGCAGCAGGCGGTGCAGGTGATCACCCATATCGCCTTGCTGATCTTCTTTTCCGTCGTCGCTGGCGCCTCGGCCGATCTCTCGCACTTCGTTCCGAAGCTCACCCTGGTGTACCTGATCGCCGGGGTCGCACTCGGTGTGCTCGGGGCATTCCTCTTCGTACCGAAATTGCGCGGCTGGCTCGACACCGCGATTCGGCCGAGACTGGTCGAAGTTGGTAGCGAGTTGCTCGAGTTGGTGCGCGATCCCAAGCGCTTCGCGATCATCGTATTAGGTTGTGCAGGAACAACTCTCGGCGCGGCACTGGCACTGTGGGCCAGCGTGGAGGCCTTCGGCGGTGGAACGACGTTCGTGACGGTCACGGTGGTCACGATGGTCGGCGGCACCTTGGCCTCGGCAGCCCCGACACCCGGCGGGGTGGGCGCGGTGGAGGCGGCGCTGATCGGCGGACTGGCCGCGTTCGGAGTTCCCACCGCCGTCGCCGTACCCTCGGTGCTGCTGTACCGAGTGCTGACGTGTTGGCTGCCGGTGTTCGCCGGTTGGCCGATCATGCGGTGGCTGACCGCACGAGACATGATCTAGCTGCGCGCCTGACTCGAGAGGATTTTCGTGACGCCATGGCATGACCTCACCGGACACGTCGCTCTGGTCACCGGTGGTAACAGCGGTATCGGACTGGGCATGGCCCGCGGATTGCGCAGAGCCGGCGCAGCAGTGGCGATCTGGGGCACCAATTCCGACAACAACGCCGCGGCGGTCGCCTCGCTGCAAGCCGAACCCTCCGATGCGCCCGTGGCCGCGTTCCGTGTCGACATTAGCGATGAGGACGCCGTCGCGGCAGGGATGGTGCAGACGCTGGAGACCTTCGGTCAGATCGACTCATGCTTCGCCAACGCCGGCGTGGCCGGACACCCCTCGCCCATCGACACCATGTCGACCGATGAGTGGCGCCGGGTGATGGCAGTCAATCTCGACGGGCAGTTCTTCACCGTGCGGGCGGTGGCCGGGCATATGAAATCCCGGGGCACCGGTTCGATCGTCTTCACCAGCAGCGTGTCGATGAGTGACGGTTTGGCGTTCGCCACCCATTACGCGGCGGCCAAAGCTGCACTGACCGCCATGGCCCGCGGACTTGCGGTTGAGTTGGCCCGGGAGAAGATCCGCGTCAACGCGATCGTGCCCGGCTGGACTAGGGCGGCCATGACGGAGGCACTGCTCGACTCCCCCGCCGCCCAAGCCAAGATCCTGCCGCGGGTGCCGCTGCGACGCTGGGGAACACCGGAAGACTTCGAGGCCGTCGCGGTGTGGCTGGCCAGTTCAGGCTCGAGCTATTTCACCGGACAGACACTGGTGATCGATGGCGGTTACACCGTCTTCTAAAAAGTGCGGGCGGAGGGACTCGAACCCTCACGCTCTTCCGAGCAATGGCACCTAAAGCCATCACGTATGCCAATTTCGTCACGCCCGCGCACGTCGCAATTCTATAGCTTCGACGCTCCAGACCTGTCGGTACATCGAGTTACGTTGGGCAGCACGATCAAGGAGGTCTCATGCACTCTGCCGAGACGTTTGATGCGGTGCTAGAACGCGTCGCCGCCGGCATGACAGACAGCGCGATAGCTGCGGAAACCGGATTACACCGACGCACCGTGTACAGCTGGCGGCGTCGGCCCAAAACCAGTTCGCGCCGATCTGCGCGAAATACCCGAGGATTATCGAAGAGTGCAGGAAAGCTATCGACTGCGTAATGCCAGGCCAGCGGACAGCTGCCCTTTCTCGGAAGGATAACTCAGTCGAGGTTTCGCTTTACACCCTGGCAACACGCCCTGGTCGCTCAAACTCCGCAAGACCTGATTCGCGGTTTGATCCACAGCGACGGGTGCCGCGTCGTGGCAAATGACCGCGGTGTGGCAAGCATCCGCTATCACTTCACCAACTACTCCGAAGACATCCTTCGGATCTTCACCGATTCGCTCAATCAGCTCAATATCCCCTGGACGCGACCAACACTCCGGATGGTCGCCGTATATCGCAAGTCTGCTACCGCCCGGCTGGATGAGTTCATCGGCCCGAAAGATTGATGGAACCAA
>NZ_JAEMSG010000127.1 GCF_016462945.1 Mycolicibacterium sp.
AGGTGCAGGTGCAGGTGCTGGTGCTGGTGCAGGCTCAGGTTCAGATGCAGACCGAGGTTATCGGTGCCGACCCGGAAATTAGTGAGCGCGTAGTACGACGCCGCCCATGGTGAGTTCGCCCAGATCAGCGCGATGGCCGCGGCGGCGAGCAGGATCGCACCCCCCACGGTCTCCCTATGCAGGATCGTGATGATGCGGTGGGTCTCGGGCCATGAGCCGCGGGTCAACAGTCGCCTCGGTAGTGACCGGCCGCCGCGCACCGAATCAGTCACGGCCGGACTTCGTCAGCAGCGCGACGCACTCGACGTGATGGGTCAGCGGGAACGCATCGAACACCCGCATATCTTCCACTTTGAAGCCGTGTTGTCGATAGAGGCCGATATCGCGGGCGAAAGCCGCAGCCTCACAACCGATGTGGATCACCCGCGGCACACCGGCGCCCGCGAGCAGTTCGATGACCGGACGACCCGCGCCTGCCCGCGGCGGGTCGAGTACGGCGATATCGGCTCCGCCGGACTGCGCGGCCAGCACCCGGCGGACTGAATCGGTCACCACTCGGACCTGGGGCAGGTCGGCCAGTGCGGAGCGCGCCACATTCGATGCCGCCCGTGAGGTGTCCACCGTCAGTACCTGCCCGTCCTCGCCGACCACCTCAGCCAGGGTCGCGGCGAACAGTCCGACGCCGCCGTAGAGATCCCAGGCCCGGACCGCGCCGCAGTCTGCCGTCCACTGTTTCACCAGGGAACTGTAGACCGCGGGTGCCTCGCGATGGGACTGCCAGAAGCCGGTCACCGGCACCCGCCAGACCCGCTGCCCCACCCGATGAACGGATTCGCCGGAGCCTTCCACCGCGGTACTGCCACGCCGTTCGCGTGAGGTTGACGCCACGTGTCTGGTGCCGTCGTCGTCGAGCACCACATGAAGGTGGTCGCCACCGGTCCAGCGCGCACCGTCGATGCCCGCGAGCATGGCTGAAGGAAGCTGTCCGCACCGCAGATCGGTCACCAGTTCGTCACTGTGATAGCGGTGGAAACCGGCGCGACCATCGGCGCCGACATCGAGGCGCACCCGGGTACGCCAGCCTTGCGCATCGCCGATCGACTCCGCCCCGCCTCCCCATGCGTAATCCCCCAGCCGCGCAAGCTGATTGGCCACAACCTGACCCTTGATCTCGCGCGCGGCCACCGGATCGACGAAGGACATATCGCAACACCCAGCGCCATCCACGCCGGCGATCGGACACAGTGGCGCGATCCGATCGGCCGACGGTTCCAGCACCTCGATCGCCTCGGCATGCCAGTACGATCCGCGTTCTGAGGTCACCCGGACCCGTACCAGTTCCTCCGGTAACGCATAGCGCACGAAAACCACGCGACCGTCATGACGGGCCACACAACTGCCGCCATTGGCGGCCGGGCCGGTACGCAGCACCACATCGTCCGGCCCGATAACGGTCACTCCACGAATCCCTTTCGGACGTCGCCAGGCGCGCTCTGTTCTTGGAGTTGGCTAAGTCGTTCGGACGAATTCAGTTGCCAGGGAACCGAAGTCACCATGACATTCGGGATGAACAGCAGCCGCGTCTTGATACGAAGCGCACTCTGGTTGTGCAAAAAGCCTTCCCACCAGTGGCCGACGACGTACTCCGGGACGAACACGGTCACCACCGTGCGTGGGGCCTCCTTGCTGATCCGCCTGACGTAGTCCAGCACCGGACCGGTGACCTCACGGTAGGGCGAGGCGACGACCTTCAGCGGGACGGTGACCGCACTCTCCTCCCATTCGGCCGTGAGTCTGCGGGTCTCGTCCTCGTCGACGTTGACCGTCAGTGCCTCGAGCACATCCGGACGCATCGCCCGGGCGTAGGACAGCGCCCGCAGGGTCGGCAGGTGCATATTCGACACCAGCACCACCGCGTGATTGCGACTGGGCAGCACGATCTCGCGCTGCTCTTCCTCACGCGCCGTCAACTCCCGCGCCACCGCCGCGTAGTGCCTGTTGATCGCCTTCATCAAGATGAACAGGCTGCCCATCGCCAGGATCGCGATCCACGCGCCGGCCAGGAACTTGGTGACCAGCACCACGATCAGCACCGCGCCGGTGGCGATGAAACCGATGGTGTTGACCACTCGCGAGCGGATCATGCGTCGGCGTTCCTGCGGATCGTCCTCGGTGCGCAGCAGACGCGTCCAGTGCCGCACCATGCCGATTTGGCTGAGCGTGAACGATACGAATACTCCGACGATGTAGAGCTGGATGAGGGCCGTCACCTCAGCCCCGAAAGCCACCACGAAGGCAATCGCAGCCAGGGCCAGGAACACGATGCCGTTGGAGAACGCCAGCCGGTCGCCGCGGGTATGCAGCTGATGCGGGAGGTAGCGGTCCTGAGCCAGTATCGATCCGAGCACTGGGAAGCCGTTGAACGCGGTGTTGGCAGCCAGTATCAGGATCAGTGCGGTGACGCCGGTGATCAGGTAGAGACCGAGTGGAAAGTCGCGGAAGACCGCGTCGGCCAACTGGGCCAGCAGAGTCTTCTGCTGGTATCCGGCCGGCGCCCCGATGAGCTGCTCGGCGGGTCGCTCCGCGACTTTCACACCGGTCTTCATCGCCAGCACGATCATGCCCATGAACAAGGTGATCGCGATCCCGCCGAGCAGAGCCAGGGTGGTGGCGGCGTTGCGCGACTTGGGCTTGCGGAACGCGGGCACGCCGTTGCTGATCGCTTCCACACCGGTCAGGGCCGCGCAGCCGGACGAGAACGCTCTCGCCACCAGGAATATCAGTGCGAAACCCATGACGTCACCGTGCTCGGAATGCAGTTCGAATCCGGCCGACTCGGCCTGAATGTTGTGGCCCAGCGCGAAGATCTGGATGAATCCCCAGGCCAGCATGAGGAACATGCCGACCATGAACGCATAGGTGGGGATGGCGAACGCGGTGCCTGACTCGCGGATACCACGCAGGTTAACCGCAGTCAGCAGAATGATCGCGGCAACGGCGAATACCACCTTGTGGTGGGCGATGAACGGCACCGCCGAGCCGATATTGGACATCGCCGAGGCCATCGATACCGCCACCGTCAGGGTGTAGTCGACCAGCAACGCGCTGGCCACCGTCAGCCCGGCGGTGGGTCCGAGGTTGGTGGTGACCACCTCGTAATCCCCGCCACCGGAGGGGTAGGCGTGCACGTTCTGGCGGTAGGAGGCCACCACCACCAGCATGACCAGTGCCACCGCCAGTCCGATCCAGGGCGCCATCACGAAGGCAGAAAGGCCCGCGACCGACAGGACCAGGAAAATCTCCTCCGGGGCGTAGGCCACCGATGACATGGCATCAGAGGCGAAGACCGGCAGGGCGATGGTCTTGGGAAGCAGGGTGTGGCTGAGCTTGTCGCTGCGGAACGGCTGGCCTAAGAGAAGCCGCCGCGTCATCTTCGAAAGCTTGGACACGAGAGCCAAGAGTAAGCCTTGGCCCCGATGCCGGTAGCGTTCCCCTTACCGTGCGGCCTGCGGGTGGGCCATGCGTGACAGAGCCGAAAGGACCTCACGTGCGGGTTGTGGTGATGGGGTGCGGTCGCGTCGGTGCCTCGCTGGCCGACGCGCTGTCCCGGATCGGGCACGAGGTATCGGTCATCGACCGCGACCCCACGGCGTTCAATCGACTCTCGCCGGAATTTTCCGGCAAACACGTTCTGGGTATGGGTTTCGATCGAGACGTGTTGCTGCGCGCCGGGATTGAGGGCGCCGACGCGTTTGCAGCAGTGTCCTCCGGTGACAACTCCAACATCATCTCAGCGCGGGTGGCGCGGGAGATGTTCGGCGTGCAGCGGGTGGTGGCCCGGATCTATGACGCCAAGCGAGCGGCGGTCTATGAGCGCCTGGGCATCCCCACGGTAGCCACCGTGCCCTGGACCACCGACCGTCTGCTGCACGCCCTCACCCACGACGCCGAGACCGCCAAGTGGCGTGATCCCACCGGCACGGTCGCGGTCATCGAGGCACCCCTGCACGATTCGTGGATGGGCCACCGGGTGACCTCCCTGGAGGAGGTCACCAGGGCGCGGGTGGCGTTCCTGATCCGATTCGGCACCGGGGTGCTACCCGAAGCCAGGACCGTGATCCAGTCCGGTGACCAGGTTTACCTCGCCGCGGTGTCCGGGCATGCCGCGGAGGCGCTGGCGATCGCCGCACAGCCTCCTGGAGAAGGGGTCGGGGAATGAAGGTCGCTATCGCCGGCGCGGGTGCCGTCGGGCGTTCGATCGCCCGGGAACTGGTGGAGAACTCCCACGACGTGACGCTCATCGAGCGAAATGCCAATCACGTCGACATCGACGCGATCCCGGCCGTGCATTGGCGCCTCGGCGACGCCTGCGAGCTGACCCTGCTGGAAGAGGTACACCTCGAGGAGTTCGACGTGGTGATCGCCGCGACCGGCGATGACAAGGCCAACGTGGTGCTGTCGCTGCTGGCCAAAACCGAGTTTGCGGTAGCGCGCGTGGTGGCGCGCGTCAACGATCCTCGCAACGAGTGGCTTTTCGACGACGCGTGGGGCGTGGATGTCGCGGTGTCGACTCCCCGAATGCTCGCCTCACTTGTCGAAGAGGCGTTCGCCGTGGGTGATCTGGTGCGGTTAATGGAATTCCGTCATGGCCACGCCAACCTGGTGGAGATCACGCTGCCCGATGACACCCCGTGGGGTGGCCGCCCGGTCCGCAAGCTGGCCCTGCCCCGCGATGTGGCACTGGTGACGATCCTGCGCGGTCAGCGGGTCATCGTGCCCGAGCAGGATGAGCCACTTGAGGGTGGCGACGAGTTGTTGTTCGTCGCGGCCCCCGAGGTCGAGGGCGATCTGCGCACTCTGCTGGCCAACCCCGGGCTGGCCAACCCCGGGCTGGCCAACCCCGGGCTGGCCAACCCCGGCGAATAGCCGCACGACGGCGACTGGCCGCCGGTCAGTCCCTGGCCGGCTCGTGTTCGACGTCTGGCGGCGCACCGGTGGCCGCATGGGTGGCGTGCAGCGCGCGCTGGGCGGCACGGATCGCCAGGTAGGTGACCAGGGCGCCGACCGCGGCCAGCGGCCAGCCCATCGCGATCCGCGCGACCCCGAGCCACCCGGTCTGGTCGGCGTCGTAGAGGTGGTTTTGCACGGCAAACCGGGCGCCGAACACCAGGACCCACGTCAGCGTGGCACCGTCGAAGGCCAGCACCGCCCGCCGCGACTGACGCCAACTGCGGTCGTGGCCATTGATCCAACTCCAGACGTAGCCCACGACAGGCCGCCGGATCACCACCGAGAACGCGAACACCGCCGCCCAGAACAGCGATGTCCAGATCCCCAGCAAAAAATAACCCTTGGACGCGCCGACCACCCAGGCGATCAGCGCGCTCACCCCGACTCCCAGGAAACCGGCGAGCGCCGGCTGCACGGAGTCGCGCCGAAACAGACGCCAGAACAGGATTGCGAGGGCGACGCCGAGGGCCGCGCAGATGGCGGGCAGCAAGCCGAAGGCGGTGGATACCGGAACGAGGACCGCTACCGGCAACGCAGAGTAGATCAGACCGCTGACGCCGCCCATTTGAGCGAGCATGGCCTGACCGGGAGTACGACGGGCTTCGGTCATAACGACGATCCGGTCGGGGTCAACGCTGAATTTCCTCAACGCTGAATTTCGTAGTGCGGGTTGTAGATCGCCTTGCTGCCGTTCTCCAGCACGCCCATCCGGCCGTGCACCCGGAGCATGCGGCCGCTGTCGATACCGGGGATGCGGCGCTGACCCAGCCATACCAACATCACGGTATCCGTGCCGTCGAACAACTCAGCCCGCACACCTCCCGAGCAGCCCTTGGCATTGGTCTCCACGCTGCGCAGCGTGCCGACCATGGTGACCTCCTGGCCGCGATGACAGTCGATGGCGCGGTGGGCGCCGATACTGGCGGCCTCCCCGCTGAGTTCCTCAGCGTCGCGCACTTCGGGGCTCTCCAGCAGCCGGCGAGTGAGACGGCGTACAAAACCTTCGGCCGCAGCCATGGTCGCTCCTGTTGTTGGATCACCCTGCCCCAGCAACCGTAGTCCTCTTGGTTCGCCGGCGCCACGAGGCACACCCGGGAACGGCTCGGTAACCGGCCGCAGGCACGATCGTGGGGTGGCGATCAACCTGCGCGCAGTGGTGACGGTCCTGCTCCCCGGTACGGGCTCGGATGACGATTACCTGCGCCGCGTGTTCACAGCGCCCCTGCGGCAAGCCGGCGCGGTCGTGGTGGCAGTGCCACCCCGACCCGACGACCTCATTCACAGCTACCTAAAGGCGCTGGACGAGGCATCGCTGGCCGGTCCGATCGCCGTCGGCGGAGTGTCGATCGGTGCGGCCGTTGCAACCAGGTGGGCGCTGGAAAATCCGGCGCGCGTCATCGCAATCCTGGCGTTGCTACCGCCATGGACCGGAGCGCCCGACGCCGCACCGGCGGCACTGTCCGCCCGGCACACGGCTGCCCGGCTGCGACGTGACGGACTGGACGCCACAACCGCGGCGATGCGGGCGTCGAGTCCACCCTGGCTCGCCGATGAGTTAGCCCGCTCCTGGCGTCGACAGTGGCCGTCGCTGCCCGACGCGATGGACGAGGCCGCGGCCTACCTGGGGCCGACCACGGCCGATCTGAGCCGACTGGCCACACCGATGGGCGTGGTGGGGGCATCTGATGACCCGATCCACCCGATCGAGGTCGCCCGGGAGTGGGCGTCCTGTGCGCCGCGCGCGGCGCTGCGCACAGTCACCCTGGAGCAGTTCGGTCCCACCCCCGCGGCACTCGGCGCCGCGGGCCTTGCGGCGCTGCAGGCGACCGGCTGAGCGAGATTGCGCTGTCAGCCGCCGGTGCTCCGCAGCTGCTCCATCGCCGAATCGGTGCCGCCCTGCGGCTCGGCCGACTGCTGCGGCTCCTGTGATGCCTGCTGCTGCTGGAGTTGCTGTTGGACAAGCATGGCCTGCTGCGCGGCGAACATCGCCTGCTGGGCCTGCTGAGCCTGCTGGGCTTGCTGGACGGCGGCGGCATTGAGCTGGGCGGCCAGTTCTTCCGGCAGCTGCACCGGAAGCGGAGTGCGCACCGGCAGCGGGGTGTCATCGCGCCGAATAACGGTGTCCGCCAATGCCTCCCGCGCCTCGATCGCAAGGGCGTCAATCGACTCCGGGGATCCGTTGACTACGCAACGGATCATCCATCGGTAACCGTCCACTCCGATGAAGCGGACCACACCGGCGCCGGTTCCGACCACCTCACGGCCCCAGGGCCCGTCTTGAATGGAGACCACTGCGTTGTCGTTGCGCAACGCGTCGGCCAACTCGCCGGCCACCTCGCGCCAGAGGCCGGGCGACTTCGGGGCTGCGTAGGCGGCGATGGTGAACCGACCGTTGGGAGTCACCACCCAGATCGCGCTCGGGACGCCCATTTGGTTGAGCTCGACCTGAACCTGCCCGCCGGGCGGCATCGGAACCAGGACCGATCCCAGATCCAGTCGTGCCAGCCCAGCATCCGCCGGGTTGTCGAAGTCCTCGATATCGAAGGGGCCGACG
>NZ_JAEMSG010000033.1:0-13284 GCF_016462945.1 Mycolicibacterium sp.
TTCCATTGGCGTGGACGTCGTGATGGCGCCACGGACCCGCGATCCGGGTCACCGAGGGATCGGGCCGGGCCATCACCAACCCGACGGGTCAGCGGGCGTCGACTCGGTCGTGGTGATGGTCGGGTTGATGGTCCGGTTGACGGTTGTGGACACCGGGCTTGCCCCGGTCTGTTTGAAGTTGGAGGGAGACAGTGCCGCGGTGGTCTCCCTGACCGACTCGATGGTCTGCTGCGGGCCACGGATGCGGCGCACCTTGAGATAGCCCAGCAGGGCGAATACCCCGGTGACGACCAGCATCAGAATGAACACGATCAGGAACGCCGCCCAACGCCACAGCCAGGTGTCCAGCAGTTCGGCCAAGAAGAAAAACATGAAGAAGGTCGAATACAGCAGCACCACCAGGGCGATGATGAAGAACACACTGCCGGTGAGCCCCTTTTTTACATCGCGGGTGATTTCGGCCCGGGCCAGCTCGACCTCGGCCCGTACCAGGGCCGAAACCTGAGCGGTCGCATCCTTGACCAGCTCGCCGATGGAGGCATTTTCGGGCACCGCATGCGGGTCTGCCAGCGGAATCGAGGTCACCGTGACGGGTACCCCGTCCTTACGATCCCGATTAGTCACGGCTGTCCTCCAGGGTCGGTGTGGTCGCGGTTCATGTTGCCACGTCCGACTCCGGCCCGGATACGTGTCGCGCTGTTACGCAAGTTACGCATGGTGCCAAGTTAGACTGGTTTCCGGGTGGGATGGCGATGGAGGTTTCAGTGATCACCGCACATCGTGTGCGGCATCTGGCGGGGGCCTCGGTCCTGGCCCTTGCCGTTTTGTTGCCGACTCCGCACGCGCTGGCCGCCCCCGACACCAAGGTGCCTATCGGCGGTGGCGCCGGCATCGTCATCGACGGCGACACCTACTGCACCCTGACCGCCATCGGCAACGACAAGACCGGCGCGCTGATCGGCTTCACCTCGGCGCACTGCGGGGGCCCGGGCGCCCAGGTGGCCTCCGAGGCCGCACCGGACGGCGGTGTCATCGGCACCATGGTGACCGGTAACGACGGTCTGGACTACGCGGTGATCCGGTTCGATCCCGCCAGGGTGACGCCGGTGGCGGATTGGAACGGTTTCGCCATCAACGGCATCGGAGCCGACCCCACCTTCGGCCAGGTGGCCTGCAAACTGGGTCGGACGACGGGCTATTCGTGCGGCGTGACATGGGGACCGGGCGAGGAACCCGGCACGATCGTCAACCAGGTCTGCGGCCGGCCCGGCGACTCCGGCGCACCGGTGACGGTCAACAACAAGCTCGTCGGCATGATCCACGGGGCGTTCACCGATGCCATCCCGACCTGCATCATCAAATACATCCCGCTGCATACCCCGGCGATCACCATGTCGATCAACGCGATTCTGGCGGATCTGGCGGCCAGGGATCGTCCGGGCGCCGGTTTCGTCCCGACGGCGACCCGCGCACCCGGCCCGGTCTAAGCCCGAACGGGCTGCGTCAGTTCTCGGCCTTACTCGAGCGGATGGCTTCGAACACGGTCGGGTCCACCAGGGTTGAGGTGTCACCGAGCTCGCGGCCCTCGGCGACGTCACGGAGTAGCCGACGCATGATCTTTCCACTGCGGGTCTTCGGAAGCTCTGGCACGACGTGAATCTCGCGAGGTCTGGCGATCGGCGAGATTTCCCGCGACACCTGCGCCCGCAATTCCTCGACCATCTGCTGCGGCGAGGTTTCGGCGTGATGGGCCTTGAGGATGACAAACGCACAGATGGCCTGCCCGGTGTGGGCGTCGGTGGCACCGACCACCGCCGCCTCCGCGACGCCGGCGTGACCCACCAGTGCGGACTCGACCTCGGCGGTCGAGATCCGGTGGCCCGAAATGTTCATCACGTCATCGATACGCCCCAGTACCCAGACCTCGCCGTCGCTGCCGTAACGCGCGCCGTCGCCGGCGAAGTACCAACCCTGTTCGGCGAACCGCGACCAGTAGGTCTCGACAAACCGCTCCGGGTCACCCCAGATACCGCGCAGCATCGACGGCCACGGCTTGTCCAGTACCAGGTAACCGGTGACGGGCTCGGCGTGCTCAGTGGCGGGCGGTAACTCATTGCCGTCGTCGTCGACGATCTTCGCCGAGATGCCAGGCAGAGGGCGCATCGCCGACCCGGGTTTGCACGTGGTCACACCCGGCAGTGGCGAGATCATCACCGCACCGGTCTCGGTCTGCCACCAGGTATCGACGACGGGCGTCTTGTCAGCACCGAACACCAATCGGTACCACCGCCAGGCCTCGGGGTTGATCGGCTCGCCCACCGAACCCAAGAGCCGCAGGCTCGAAAGGTCGTGGGCGAACGGGATTTCGCGGCCCCACTTCATGAAGGTCCGAACCAGCGTGGGGGCCGTGTAATAGATTGTGACACCGTACTTTTCGATGATCTGGAAGTGCCGGTGCTCATCGGGTGACGCCGGTGTTCCCTCGTAAATCACCTGGGTGGCGCCGTTGGACAGCGGACCGTAGGTGATGTAGCTATGGCCGGTCACCCAACCGATATCGGCCGTGCACCAGTACACGTCGGTCTCGCACTTGATGTCGAACACGTAATGGTGGGTGTAGGACACCTGCGTCAGGTAGCCGCCGGAGGTGTGCATGATGCCCTTGGGCTTGCCGGTGGTACCCGATGTGTAGAGCAGGAATAGCGGGTGCTCGGAGTCGAAGGCCTCCGGGGTGTGTTCGGTTGAGGCACTGTCCACCGTGTCGTGCCACCACAGATCGCGTCCCTGCGTCCACGACACATCAATGCCCGTGCGGCGCACCACCAGAACATTGCGCACACACCCCTGACCGGCGACTGCCTCGTCGACGGCATCCTTGAGCGATACCGCACTGCCGCGGCGATACTGGCCGTCAGTGGTGATCACCATGGAGGCCTGGGCGTCATCGACCCTGGCGCGAAGTGCCGATGCCGAGAACCCGGCGAAGACAACGGAATGCATGATGCCCAGCCGCGCGCACGCCAGCATCGCCACGATCGCCTCGGGCACCATCGGCATGTAGATGGCCACCCGGTCTCCGGCGACCAGACCGAGATCAGTCAGGGCGTTGGCGGCCTTGCACACGTCGTCCTTGAGTTGGGCGTAGGTGATAGAGCGGGCATCGCCAACGGGCTCACCCTCCCAGTGGATGGCGACCCGGTCCCCGTGGCCGGCTTCGACGTGCCGGTCGACACAGTTGTAGGCGACGTTGAGTTTTCCCCCGACGAACCACTTCGCGACCGGTGCGGCCGTCCAGTCGAGAACCTCGGTGAATGGCTGATCCCAGGTCAGCCGATTGGCCTGCTCAGCCCAGAATGCCAGCCGGTCGGTTTCGGCATCACGGTAGAGATCTGCTGTGGCATTCGCGTTAGCCGCGAACTCGGCGGGCGGCGGATACGACGACGGAACATCTGTGTGGGGCTCGCGCATGTCGGAAAGCGTAAGTCCTGATCCAGCGGTCGACCACGCCGGTGCCAGCCTGACCGGCTAGCGTGACGGCCCGTGACGAATGGCGGAAAGCCTGACCTGTTGGCGCCTCTGCTGGGGCTGCCAGGAGTGGCCGACGCCGCCGAGGCCGCGCGCGCAGCGTTGGGCAAGGCACACCGGCACCGGACCAATCTGCGCAACTGGCCCCTCACCGCGGCCGAGTCGGCGATCCGTGGCGCGCGATCATCCTCGGTGCTCGATGGCGGAGGCACGCGAGTCGACACCGTCTCGGTGACCGACGACCCGGTGCTCGCCGGAGCCTTACGGCTCGGCCAGGCGCTCGAAGGTGGCACCACAGCTCTTGTTGGGGTGTGGCAGCGGGCGCCACTGCAGGCGTTGGCACGCCTGCACTCGCTGGCGGCGGCAGATCTCGTTGACGAGCCACAACTCGGCCGCCCGCGCCCCGTGCCCGAGGTCGCCGCGCGAATGGACCTCCTGACCAGTCTGGTCACCGGTGGAAGCTCTGTCGGTGCTCCGGTGCTGGCTGCTGTCGCGCACGGTGAGTTACTGACCCTCGCGCCGTTCGGTAGTGCCGATGGCGTTGTCGCACGGGCGGTTTCGCGGTTGGTAACCATCGCAACCGGGCTTGATCCGCACGGACTCGGTGTCCCCGAGGTCTACTGGCTGCGGCGAGCCGACGAGTATCAGACAACCGCGGCCGGCTTCGCAACGGGAACTGCTCAGGCCGTTGGAGAATGGCTGCTGCTCTGCTGTCGCGCGCTGGAAGATGGTGCGCGAGAAGCATTGTCGATCGCTGAGGCCGCAGCCAAATAGCAGCAAATAGGAAGCGGGCGGCGATCCGAAACGTGTTCGGCTCGCCGCCCGCCAGCACGGTTTCACGGGTTACCAGGCGTGCTATGTGGGTTGCATTGATGGCCTCGGCGTTTCTTACACTCCATGTGCAATTCCGCAGGCCTGCAACACTTCTGCCATATCGCGGCGTGCTCCGCGTGGGTGCCCGTCAACCATGCTGGATCACTTGGATCGGGAGGTAGAACCTTCTCTTTCGGGACTCCCTTGGCCTCACCAAGCATCCGTAGCTCCTTTGTACTCCGTGATGACTGTCACATCAAGAGTCAAATCGGCAACAATTCAGATGAACTCAAGCGGCGACCGACTGCCTCGGGCACCGGCAGGGCGGTACTCGAGCCGGGGCAGCGCAGTAGCGCGGCACCGGGTGGCCCTCAGGTCGGCCGGCTGGCGCATCGACGATGCCGGGGGTACGGCGTTGGTGACGGTCGCTGGGATCTGTTGCGCGTCGGACGCGGCGCGCTCACACCGAGTTCACCCGACCCGTCACCGACAGTCTCGGCGAGCCAGGTGAAAGCGGCGACGTGAGGCGGCATTCCCGGTCGTCGGCCCTGGTGAAAGTGGCAGCTTTGGTCACCTGGCCGGGACTGCAAATTCACAGGCAAAACAAGGTTTTTGAGTCCGCTGGAAGGTTGTGCCACGATGCCTCGCCGTGTGTATAGTGGGCACCACTCGGCTTCGGCCGGGGGTGAATCAGCCCGACCCCCCGGGGCTGATACACGACGACCCTCGCCTCCTCCCCCCTGGCGAGGGTCGTCCTTTTTCTATGGCCGTGTCTATGGCCATGTCTATGGCCGTATCGATGGCCGTATCGATGGCCGCCTGTTTGTGCAGCGTGAAGAGCTGGTTGCGACGCTCGATCCCCGGGCGGTGATCCCCAGACCCGGCTTCATCCACAGTCGCGATGCGGCCGACTGGTGTGCACGCGGGCGGCACGTCACCGTAGGTCGCGTGACTGCCAATGTGCCCGTCGTGTTGACCGTGGTGTCTGACGACGACCTATCCGACAGCACCGACCGCGTCGCGGCCGCGGTCGGACTTCGAGCGGTCCGGGCCCAGACCCCGAGCCGGAAGAACTGGACGATGCCCGCTGCGGTTGTGGTCGACGAGGACGGTGCCCGCCGATGCGTTCGCGCGGGGATGCCGCGCCGCGACGGGGTTCTCGTGGTGGGAACCGATGAGCCAGCGCCCTCGATATGGCTGGCGGCGCTTGAGGTGGGCGCGCAGCACCTGTGCGTATTGCCCGCACAGGAGGCAGAACTGGTCCGCTATCTGTCCGAGGCCGCCGAGTTGGGGCGTGCTGCACCCCGCCGCGGCCGGGTGATCGCCGTGACGGCCGGCCGCGGTGGAGGTGGCGCCTCGGTTTTCGCCGCCGCCCTGGCTCAGTGCGCCGGTGAGGCCCTGCTGGTTGACCTCGACCCCTGTGGCGGCGGCGTCGACCTACTGCTGGGTGTGGAATCCGAGCCCGGCCTGCGCTGGCCAGAGCTGGCTGCCGCGAGCGGTCGGCTGAGTTGGAACGCGGTACGGGAGGTCCTCCCGCGGCAGCGCGAGGTAAGCCTGCTGTCGTGCTCGCGGATGTACCACGAGATCGATGCCGGCGCAGCGACGACGGTCGTCGATGCCGGCCGCCGTGGCGGTGTCACCGTCGTCTGCGACATGCCCCGCTCGCTCACCGCCTCGGTCCTCTGCGTTCTGGAATCTGCGGACCTCGTGGTGATTGTGACCAGTTGTGACGTACGGGCTGCCGCGTCCAGCGCGGCAGTGGTCGGCGTGATCCGAACTGTCAATCCCAATATCGGACTTGTGGTGCGTGGACCGGCTCCCGGTGGGTTGCGGGCCGGGGAAGTGGTCGACGTCGCGGCGGTGCCGTTACTGGCCGCGATGCGGCCGGAGCCGCTGCTCGATCAACAACTGGAGAAGCAGGGACTGCGGCTGCAGCGCCGCTCCCCGTTGACCGTGGCCGCCCGGAAGGTACTGGGGGTGTTGCAGTACGGCGCCGAGAACCCGGCCGCATGACCGGGTCGCTGATTGACCGGGTTCGCGAACGGCTCGCGTCTGAGTCGGTGCCCCTTCGGCCCACCGTTGTCGCGGCCGCGATCCGGGCCGAGTCCGGGGGGGTGCTGGGTGACACCGACGTGCTGAGCAACCTTCGCCTTCTGGAGACCGAACTGACCGGCGTCGGCATCCTTGAGCCTCTGTTGCGGGCCGAGGGCGTAACCGACGTTCTGGTATCCGCACCGGATCAGGTGTGGGTGGACGGCGGAAATGGGCTGTACCGCAGCGAGATACGGTTCCCCGACGAGGCTTCGGTGCGTCGGCTTGCGCAACGCCTTGCCGCGGCCGCCGGCCGGCGGCTCGACGACGCCCAGCCGTGGGTGGATGCGCAACTTACCGAAGCGGGGAGTGGACGGCTCACCGTACGACTCCACGCTGTACTGCCTCCGGTTGCGATGGCCGGCACCTGCATATCTCTGCGAATCCTGCGACCGGCCACCCAGGATCTCGCAGCGTTGGCCGCAGCGGGCGCGATCAGCCCTCAAGCCCTACAACTTCTGGAAGATGTCATCTCTGCGAGGCTGGCGTTCCTGGTATCAGGCGGCACCGGCGCGGGAAAGACGACCCTGCTGGCCGCGGCATTGGGCGCTGTCGCCGGCCGCGAACGGATCGTGTGCGTCGAAGATGCCGCCGAGTTGGCGCCGAACCACCCGCATCTGGTCCGCCTGGTTGCCCGCAGCGCCAATGTCGAGGGCGCAGGCGAGATTACTCTTCGACAGTTGGTCCGGCAGGCGCTGCGGATGCGGCCCGACCGCATTGTCGTCGGGGAGGTCAGGGGAGCGGAGGTCGTCGATCTGCTGGGCGCCCTGAACACCGGTCATGATGGCGGTTCCGGGACCGTGCACGCCAACAGTCCCGCCGAGGTGCCGGCTCGACTGGAGGCGCTAGCCGCCCTCGGCGGGCTTGACCGTGCCGCGCTACACAGTCAACTTTCGGCAGCCGTCCAAGTCGTAATCCACGTCAGCCGCGGGCCCACCGGGCGACGTCTCAGCGAGATCGCCCTGCTACAACGCGATGCCACGGGCTGTGTTCACGCCGTGCCTGTCTGGCACGTCGACGGTGGACTACAGCGGGGAGCTGCACTGTTGCGCCGGTTGATCAACGACCGGTGTGGTCGGTGAGTGCGACCGTGACTGCCGCAGCCCTGCTGGCGGCTGCACTGTTGACGACCCCTCCGCAGCGCCGCCGGGTGGCGGCCGCGACATCGCGCCGTCGGATCGGGCGCATCCCGGTGTGGCCAGCGGTTTTCCTGGGCGCCATTGCCACGGTGATGGCCTCGCCGGCCGCCGCGTTCGCCATTGGGCTGGTGGCCGCCGTGATCGGCCGCCGCCGCCGACGACGGATACGGGGCCGACAGCAGTACAGCGAGGGCCAGGCGATGGCAGCGGCACTTGAGGTTCTGGTCGGCGAGTTACGAATCGGCGCGCACCCGTTGCGCGCCTTCACGGTTGCCGCAGCTGAGTCCGCTGGCGATGTGGGCGCATCGCTGCGGGCGGTGGCCACGCGAGCCGAACTGGGCGCCGATGTGGCGGCGGGTCTGCGGTCGGCGGCCGGGCGCTCGTCGGTGCCTGCATATTGGGACCGCCTCGCGGTCTGCTGGCAGTTGGCTGCCGAGCACGGACTGCCGATGTCGAGCCTCATGCACACAGCCCACCGCGACATCGTCGGCCGGCAACGATTTGCCGGCCGGGTACAGGCGGGACTGGCCGGGGCCCGGGCGACGGCGGCCATCCTGGCCGGGTTGCCATTCCTCGGGGTGGCGCTGGGTGAGGTCATCGGTGCGCGTCCGGTTCAGTTTTTGCTCGGCGGCGGCGGCGGCTGGCTACTGGTCGTTGGCGTCGGTCTGGTCGGGGTCGGTGCGACATGGTCGGACCACATCATCGATCGGCTGACGCTATGACGACGGCCGCACTGTTACTGGCGGTCGCCCTGCTGCTCGATTCCATACCGCGCCACAGGCGACTGCAGGCCGACATGGTGCGCGGTAGGCGGCCGGCGACGCAGAACGCCGGGAGGCAGGGCGATCCCCTGGCCATCGCCTCGGCCTTTGACGTCCTTGCGGTATGCCTCTCCGCGGGGATGGCGATGTCGGCTGCGGCCGCCGCGACGGCAACCTCCGCACCACCTGGGCTGGGTGCGCTTTTGCGCCGGGCCGCCGATCTACTGGCCCTGGGTGCCGACCCCGACACCGCTTGGCGGACCGGAGGCGGTGACCGCGACGACGCCTACACGGCACTGACCCGGTTGGCACGGCGATCTGCATCCTCGGGTAGCGCCCTGGCCCAGGGCATCGCAGACCTCGCTGAGCAGTCGCGTCAGGATGCCGACCATGGTGCCACGGCGGCCGCCGAACGCGCCGGGGTTCTCATTGCCGGTCCGCTCGGCTTGTGCTTCCTGCCGGCGTTCGTCTGCCTTGGCATCGTACCGGTGGTGGCCGGTCTGGCCGCCGACATCTTCGGCTCGGGGCTGCTGTGACATTGCCGAGAGTTCAGGTTTATTTACCAGAAAGGAAAAACATTGCTGCACAATGTAATTCAGATGATCCACCACCGCTTGAACACGTTGGTGGTCGAGGAGGCGGGAATGTCGACGATCGAGTACGCCATCGGCACCATCGCCGCTGCCGCGTTCGGTGCGATCCTCTACAGCGTTGTCACCGGCGATTCCATCGTTGGCGCGTTGACCAACATCATCAATCGTGCGCTGAACACCAAGGTCTAGGGGGCGATGGTGGGTTCAGCACGGTGGAAGCCGCGCTGGCCATCGCCACCCTGGTTACCGTGCTGGTGCTCTGCCTCGCCGGTATCACCGCTGTCTCGATGCAGATGCGATGTATCGACGCGGCGCGGGAGGCGGCGCGGTTGGCCGCACGCGGTGATCCTGCGGCCACGGCGGCGGCTGCCGGTCTCGCCCCGCCGGGGGCATCGACGGATGTGCGCTTCGACGGCGACTATGTCGTCGCCAGGGTTAGTAGCCGTTCGGTCATGCTGCCCGGGGTGCTCATCACCGCGGAAGCCGTCTCGGCTGCCGAGCCGGGTCAGTGACGACGCCGGGGCCGTAACGGTACTCGCCGCCGTGCTGGTCGCCGCTCTGGTGACAATCGCCCTCGGCGGGATCTGGCTGGGGGCCGCCGAAGTGGCGCGCCACCGTGCGCAGGCGGTGGCCGACCTGGCGGCACTGGCTGCGGCAGGCCGGCTGACTCTCGGGCCGGATGTCGCCTGCCGGCAAGCAGACCAGCTGGCCGCCGCCATGCGGGCAACCGTGCGGGGTTGCGCCGTCGAGCACCTCGACGTTGTGGTGACCGTTGCGGTGCGGATGGGCGGTCGGATCAGTTTTGAGGCTCGGGCTGCGGCGCGCGCCGGCCCCTCGGGTACCGGTTAGGCCCCCGAGCCCCTGGCTTCCTACAGATAGTCCCGCAGATCTGCTCCCGCGAGCTCGGCGTCGGTGGGACGCCGCAGAGTCACCATGCCGGCATAGGTATTCTCGTCGAGCTTCACCCGGCTGATGGTCACATGCAAGGGAACCCAACTGCCGTCCTCGCCGGGTAGGCGCAGAACCGCACCTGTGGAACCATTGTCGAGTTCGGTGGTCATCGTGCCTGCGTAGTGCTCGCGATCATCCGGATGCATCTTCTCGTGGGCGCGCCAGTTGAAGTAGGGGCACGGTTCGTCAAGCCACTTCAGCAGCGTCCAGTTCTTCAGATCAATCAGTAGGCGGTAGACGCCCGGCTCCGCCAGACCGCCGAGGATTCGTTCAGCCAGCTGCTCCGGTGGCTGCCGGAACTCCAGGACTTCCTCGACCAGATTCATCGCCCGGGCAATCACATGCTCGTCGCCGTCTTCCGTCGTCTCGAGTAGCAGGCGCGAGACGAAGCCCACTCGCCGGAATTTTCCTTGCTTGTCGGTGAACTCCCACGTTGCGTAATAGGTTTGGCCAGGCTCGGGATCGACGGCCCTCGCCAGGACCGTCGCCTCGTCGCGGTTGAGGCTTCGGCTGGGAATGTCCTCAACGAAGCTTCGCCCGGTGGTCCTCTCGGTTGCCGGATCCATCCCCGCATTCCTCAGATACTCGATGGTTCCGGTGGCCTCACCCAGGGTGAAATCCCATTTCAGCGGCCCGGGAATCGGGCGAACCGGGGGCTCATCGTCGGAGGAGCCGCACCAGAGGTGGACTGCATGAAGAGAGCCGTCGGACATGGTGATCGGCTCGGTGCGGATGACGCGATTAGTTTTCGGCGTGATGCTGGCCAGGCCTTGACCGCTGGTGATGGTTTCTGCGATCGCGGTCTGGATCGCGGCGAGGTTCGGATTGCGGCGGAGGAACACCGCGATGGGTACGAAATTCTTTATCTGTCGCCCCTGGGCGACAACCACCGGTTGGTCGCCGAGTGTCTCCACCAGCAACCAATCCTGCGTCACACCCCCAGCGTAGCGGTGCGGCGTGACAAACCGCGAGGGGCGGGCCGCCCAGGTTGAGTGCTCACGGCCCCGAATCGTTGCGGGCCAGGGCATATCCGCGTAGATTCAGACTTGGTCAAGTTGGAAGATGCCGAACGGATCGCGTTGTCCGACCGTTCGTCCCGGTCCGTTGCGGTTAATGCTTCAAAGCCGCAGCAAATCGCGTGGGATAGAATTTCGCGACCCGTGGCTGTCGACCGCTCGAGGGGTCGGTCGGCCGCCACGGGGTCAGGCTCGACCCGGTGTTAGGTGGTCAAGCACGACCCCGAGAACACCCACTGCCCCCGCTTTGTCCAGTGGATCGTTTCCGCTGCCGCATTTGGGTGATTGAACGCAGGATGGGCAGCCTTGCCGACACTGACATGCCTGGATCGCCTCGCGAGTCGCCCGCAGCCAGGTATCGGCCAGTCGATAGCCGCGTTCGGCGAATCCGGCACCGCCGGGGTGACCGTCATAGACGAAGACGGTCGGGAGTCCGTCCTCGCCGACCGCGGTGGAGAGTCCGCCGATATCACTGCGGTCGCAACTCGCCACCAGAGGCAGCAGGCCGATTGCGGCGTGCTCGGCGGCGTGCAGCGCCCCGGGTATCCGGGGTGACTCGATACCGCTGTCCGCCAGGGCCTCCGGCGTGATGGTGTAGACCACCGCAGTGGTCGGAAGAGTCTGCGCGGGCATGTCAAGTTCGACGAAATCGATGACCTCGCCGGACGGTCGGCGGCGGAGGTAGCCGATCACCTGGTGCGTCACCGAAACCGGAACCAGTCCCAGTCTCAACGCTCCGTAATCCACCCGCTCGCCGCCGCCGGTAACGGTGATATCGGTGATCTCCCTGGCAAATGTCGCATAACCCGGATCCTCGGCGTGCACGAACGCCACCCGATCATCGAGCTCCAGTGCGTCCACGACATAGCTCTCCCCCTGGTGCAGGTACACCGCGCCGGGGTGCACGGTTGCCGGCGCCTGCCCGGCCTCGGTGCTTCCCAGCATCCGACCGGTGCCGAGTTCGACGATGGCGACGCTTCCGCCGGCCGCCCCGCGGATGTCCACAGCATGGTGCGGGTCGAGTCCGGCAGCTGGAAAATAGCGTCCGGCACGACGACGCAGTAGCCCGTCTTCAACCAAAGAATCGACTACCGGTTCGGCGTGCCATGCGAGGACTTCCTCCTCGGTGAGTGGCAATTCGGTGGCTGCACAGAGCAATTGCGGGCCGATGACGTAGGGATTCGACGGGTCGATCACCACCCGCTCCACCGGTTTGCCGAGCAGGGCTTCGGGGTGGTGGACAAGGTAGGTATCCAACGGGTCGTCCCGGGCGATCAGCACCACCAGTGCGCCCTGTCCCCGTCGGCCGCACCGGCCGGCCTGCTGCCAGAAGGAGGCCACCGTTCCGGGGAATCCGGCCAGCAGCACGGCGTCCAGCCCGGCGATATCGATGCCCAACTCCAGGGCATTGGTTGTGGCCAGCCCCCGCAACTCACCGTCGGACAGGGCACGTTCGATCGCCCGGCGGTCTTCGGCAAGGTAGCCGGCCCGGTAGGAGGCCACCGTGTCGCGGAGCTGTGGTGCGATGTCCTCGAGTCGCGCGCGGGCGGCCAGCGCGGTCAGCTCAGCACCGCGGCGGGACCGGACGAAGGTCAGTGTTCGCGCGCCCTGCACCACCAGATCGGCCAGCATCCGGGCAGCTTCCGCACCGGCGGAACGGCGCACCGGCGCACCGTTCTCACCCTGCAGATCCGTGCGCAACTCGGGCTCCCACAATGCGATCGTCCGGGCGCCCTGCGGTGAGCCGTCAGTCACGACCGCCACGACGGGCCGCCCGATCAGCGCGGCGGCCGTCGCACCGGGTTCGGCGGTGGTCGCGCTGGCGAAGATCACCGTCGGGGATGGTGCACCGGGGCTGGCGTAACGGTCGCAAAGTCGCAACAGGCGACGCAGGACCATCGCCACATTGGAGCCGAAAATCCCTCGGTAGTAATGACATTCGTCGACGACGATATAACGGAGCCCACGTAGGAAAACCGCCCATCGGGCGTGATTGCGCAGCATCGATAGGTGGATCATGTCC
Organism: Mycolicibacterium sp.; assembly: GCF_016462945.1. GTDB lineage: Bacteria > Actinomycetota > Actinomycetes > Mycobacteriales > Mycobacteriaceae > Mycobacterium. Next base: position 12,913 of record NZ_JAEMSG010000033.1, read on the forward strand.
GGATTGGAGAACAGCCAGCGTGAGCGTTCGCGAGCGAAGCGGCGAACCTCGGGTCCGGTGTCGCCGTCGTAGGAACTCGGCGCGACGTCGCCGAGTCGTGGCACCGCCACACTCAGCGCATGGGCCGCCCGAAGCTGATCATGGCCGAGGGCCTTGGTCGGCGACAGGTACAGCGCTCTGGCCCGGGGGTCGCGGGCAAGGGCATCCATGATCGGCAGCTGGAACGCCACCGACTTTCCCGATGCGGTCCCGGTGCTGATCACCACGTCGCAACCGGAGTGGGCCAGTTCGGCGGCTTCAACCTGATGCGACCACGCGGCGGTTATTCCTTGATCGCGCAGGGCATCGAGCAGATCCGGCTCGACCCAGGAC
>NZ_JAEMSG010000033.1:13294-26478 GCF_016462945.1 Mycolicibacterium sp.
ACCCAGGACGGCCAGTTCCGCACCTCGGCGCGACGGGCTGCGATCTCAGCGACGTGGCGCAGCGACGCGGCCGAGCCTGCGCCGACGTCGCCGCATACGGCGGCCAGCAACTCGCTGCCGAAACCTGTCATCTCACCCCCATCGTCTAACTTGCATACAGGTTCACGATCGAATTGTTGCTGAGACTGTCCTAACTGCGCCGAACGTGATTGGATATGGGCGGTCGCAGCTTCTGTGTTCGTGTTTGGCGATTCGCAGGATCGATGTTGCGGTCGCGGTTCCTGCGAGGGTCTGTAGGTCGGAGAAGTTCCGACGAAGCCACGAAGGATGGCGGTCAAAACCGACCCGGTCTAAGCCGAACATGGTTAGGTCGCTCCCGAAAAAAAGGAAAGTACGAAAAATGCCACAGGGAACTGTGAAGTGGTTCAACGCGGAGAAGGGCTTCGGCTTTATCGCTCCCGAGGACGGCTCCGCCGATGTTTTCGTCCACTACACGGAGATTCAGGGTTCGGGCTTCCGCTCCCTGGAAGAGAATCAGAAGGTTGAGTTCGAGGTGGGTCAAAGCCCCAAGGGCCCGCAGGCCACCGGCGTTCGCGCCGTCTGACCGACACCAATCCTCGCGAACACCCCCGGATGCCCGGACAACGGGCGCTCGGGGGTTCTTTCGCTTTCGGGCCGACTGGTGGTGTCCGCATATCCAGCGCAACCGGTTATGGATTGGTGGCCTCAGGAATTCCCTCGGCTTGCCCTACTGTCGAATCGTGAGCCAGCTGTCGTTCTTCTCGGCCGAGTCGGTGCCCCCCGCGGTCGCCGACCTTACCGGGGTGCTCGCGGCGGCCGGCCAGGTGGTGATGGTTGGGGGTGGGGCTCGGCTGTCGGTGGTAGTCGACGCCGCGTGGCGGGCGGCCGCGCTAGCCGAGATGATCGCGGCCAGCGGCCTGCAGGCCGAGATCACCCGCACCGAGGAGGACACCCCACTGGTACGCACCGCGGTCGATGTTCGGCTGCTGGGCATCGCCGGGGACTGGACGCGCGGCGCGGTCAAAATGGTCCCGCCGCAATGGGTACCCGGTCCCCGTGAGTTGCGGGCCTGGACACTGGCGGCCGGCAACACCGACGCTGACCGCTACCTGCTGGGCCTGGACCCGCATGCCCCCGACACCCATTCGCCGCTGGCCTCGGCCCTGATGCGGGTGGGTATCGCTCCGACTCTGATGGGTACCCGTGGCGCCCGCCCGGCCCTGCGGATCAGCGGCCGAAGGCGGCTTTCGCGGCTGGTAGAGAACGTGGGGGAACCGCCCGACGGGCCCGACGCGTTGGCAGCCTGGCCTCAAATCTGAGAGGGTTCCCAACGGGGGGCGGTTTGCATCTGCCGGTCTAGGGGTGCGAAATTGTGCAGTGCCCCTGTATAAGGGGCATGACAGAAGTGGAGCGTGAGCGCAGTTGGCTGTCGACGACCGCGGAAGCGGAAACAACGGCAACGTCCGTCGGCTCGTTATCGTCGAGTCGCCTACCAAAGCGCGCAAAATTGCCGGTTACCTGGGCGCGAACTATATCGTCGAATCCTCCCGAGGCCATATTCGCGACCTGCCCAAGGGCGCCGCCGATGTGCCGGCCAAGTACAAGACCGAGAAGTGGGCGCGATTGGGCGTGAACGTCGACGCCGACTTCGAGCCGCTCTACGTCATCAGCCCGGACAAGAAGTCCACCGTCTCAGAACTCAAAAGCCTGCTCAAGGACGTCGACGAGTTGTATCTGGCCACCGACGGCGACCGCGAGGGCGAGGCCATCGCCTGGCACCTGCTGGAAACACTGAAGCCCACGGTCCCGGTGCGCCGGATGGTATTCCACGAAATCACCGAGTCAGCGATCCGGGCGGCCGCCGAGGACCCGCGTGATCTCGACATCGACCTGGTCGACGCCCAGGAGACCCGCCGCATCCTGGACCGCCTGTACGGCTACGAGGTCAGTCCGGTGCTGTGGAAGAAGGTCGCCCCCAAGCTGTCGGCCGGCCGGGTGCAATCGGTCGCGACGCGGATCATCGTGCAACGCGAGCGGGAGCGGATGGCCTTCCGCAGCGCCTCGTACTGGGACATTCTGGCTGAACTGGATGCCAGCGTGTCCGACCCGACCGCCACCCCGCCACGCTTCACTGCCCGCCTGGTTGCCGTCGACGGCATGCGCGTCGCGACCGGACGTGACTTCGACTCCCTGGGCGTGGTCCGCAAGCCCACCGAGGTACTGGTGCTCGACGAGGCTGCAGCCGACTCCTTGGCCACCGGCCTGCAGGGTGCTGCGCTGACCGTCGCGTCGGTCGAGGAGAAGCCCTACACCCGCCGCCCCTACCCGCCTTTCATGACCTCGACGCTGCAGCAGGAGGCCGGCCGCAAGCTGCGGTTCAACTCCGAGCGGACGATGAGCGTCGCCCAGCGGCTCTACGAAAACGGCCACATCACCTATATGCGGACCGACTCGACCACACTGTCTCAGTCGGCGATCGACGCCGCGCGCAATCAGGCGCGTCAGCTCTACGGCGAGGAGTATGTCTACCCCACGCCGCGGCAGTACACCCGGAAGGTCAAGAACGCCCAGGAGGCGCACGAGGCTATCCGTCCCTCCGGCGAGGTCTTCGCGACGCCGGGGGCATTGCACGCCGAACTCGACACCGACGGGTTCCGGCTGTACGAGCTTATCTGGCAGCGCACGGTCGCCTCGCAGATGGCTGATGCCCGCGGCACCACACTGAGCCTGAGGATCACCGGTAACGCCGCTGACGGCCGTGAAGCGGCCTTCACCGCAAGCGGGCGCACCATCACGTTTCCAGGCTTCCTGAAGGCCTATGTCGAGACCGTTGATGAATTGGCCGGCGGCGAAGCCGACGACGCCGAGAGCCGGCTGCCGCAGCTGCGCCAGGGCCAGCGGGTGGATGCCACCCGGCTGACTGCCGACGGCCACAGCACCAACCCGCCGGCGCGCTACTCCGAGGCTTCGTTGATCAAGGCGCTCGAGGATCTCGGAATCGGCCGCCCCTCAACGTATTCCTCGATTATCAAGACCGTTCAGGACCGCGGCTACGTATATAAGAAGGGCACCGCTCTGGTCCCGTCATGGGTTGCCTTCGCGGTCACCGGCTTGCTCGAGCAGCACTTCGCCCGCCTGGTCGACTACGACTTCACCGCCGCCATGGAGGACGAACTCGACGAGATCGCCTCGGGTCACGAGCGGCGTACCAACTGGCTGCACAACTTCTACTTCGGCGGCGAACACGGTGTGCCGCATTCAATCGCCCGCGCCGGCGGTCTGAAGAAACTGGTGGGCGTGAACATCGAGGGCATTGACGCCCGCGAGGTCAACTCCATCGCGCTTTTCGATGACGAACAAGGCCGCCCGGTCTATGTGCGGGTCGGAAAGAACGGCCCCTATCTGGAGCGAATGATCACCGGGGACGACGGGGAACCCGCTCCGCAGCGGGCCAACCTCAGCGACGAGATCACTCCCGACGAGCTCACTTTGGAGTTAGCCGAAACCCTTTTTGCTACGCCCCAGGAGGGCCGGGTTCTCGGCGTCGACCCGGCGACCGGTCACGAGATCATCGCGCGCGAAGGTCGCTACGGCCCGTACGTCACCGAGGTGCTGCCGCCGCCCGATGATGAAGGCACCGCGCCAGCGAAGAAGGGCAAGAAACCCATCGGACCCAAACCTCGCACCGGGTCGCTGTTCAGTTCAATGGATGTGCAGACGGTGACACTCGAGGACGCGCTGATGCTGCTGTCACTGCCACGACTTGTCGGGGTGGATCCGGCCAACGGTGAGGAGATCACCGCACAGAACGGTCGATACGGCCCGTATCTGAAGCGCGGCACGGATTCCCGATCGCTGGCCGGCGAGGATCAGATTTTCGGTGTCACGCTCGACGAGGCTTTGAAGATCTACGCCGAACCCAAGCGACGCGGCCGTCAGGGTGCAGCCACCCCGCCGCTTCGCGAACTAGGCACAGATGCTGCCTCAGGCAAGCCGATGGTGATCAAGGACGGCCGGTTCGGTCCGTACGTCACCGACGGCGAGACCAACGCGAGCCTGCGCAAGGGCGATGATGTGCTGACCATCAGCGATGACCGAGCCTCGGAATTGCTCGCCGATCGCCGCGTCCGCGGACCGGTGAAGCGCACCACCACGAAGGTGGTCCGCAAGAAAGCGCCGGGGAAGAAAGCGTCAGCCAGGAAAGCGTCAGCCAAGAAGGCGTAACACCTGCACCGAGTCGCTTAGGACAAGATCACTCCGGCTGACTCGCTGAGATCCTGGGGCTGAACGAGATTCACCGGCCGTGCCAGTTGGGTGGGTGCGGTTCGCCCGCGAAGTTCGACGATCTCACCGACCTTCCAGCACAGGGCTTCGGCGTCCAGTGCCCCGCTGACCGCGATGGCTGACGCCAGCACGTGGTCATGCTCGAGCTTGGCGAGTTCGGTCAACCGGGCCGCTTCGTTCACCGGGTCACCGATCACCGTGTACTCGAACCGCGCCTGGGCGCCGATATGCCCGGCGATCGCCCGGCCCGCTGAAACTCCGATCCCGAACTCCGTCTGGCCGAGTACCGCGACAAGTTCGTCGTGTAACTCCCGGGACGCGGCCAGTGCCGCGCCCGCAGCATCCGGGTGTTCCAGTGGTGCACCGAAGATGCACAGCGCGGCGTCGCCGAGGAACTTGTTGACGAATCCACCGTGTTTCTGAACGGTTTCGACGACGACATTGAAGAACTCGTTGAGTAGGCCGACAACTTCTCCCGGTGGGTGGGTAGCGGCCAGCCGGGTCGAGCCCACCAGGTCGATGAACAACACTGCGACGTCGCGTTCCTGACCGCCCAGTTCCGTACCGCGCTCCAACGCCCGGCGTGCGACGTCCTCGCCGACATAGCGGCCGAACAGGTCGCGCATGCGCTGGCGTTCGCTGAGTTCGCGCACCATGTCGTTGAAGCCGGCCTGCAGCAGTCCCAACTCGCTGGCATCGTAGATCTGCATATGGGCGTTGTAATTTCCGCGCTGCACCTCCCCGAGGGCCCAGCGCAGCTGCCGGAGCGGGTCCGCAATTGCCATCGCCGACAACACATTTCCTGCGAGGCCGATAACCAGAGCGGCGATGGCCATCAGCAGGATCGGTATGAGCATGCTGTCGGCCGAGGCCTGGAGCAACGAAAATCTGGTGGCGACAATAGACAGCACAATCAGCAGCAGCGGCACCCCGGTGGACAGCACCCAGGCAAGCACCAGCCGGAACACCACCCCGGGGCGGCTGAAGTTCTCCGGAACGCCGGCCCGCAATGCCGCCACGGCGACCGGGCGCAATACCCGCTCTGCCTGCAGGTAGCCGATGATGGCCGTAGCGGTCGCGCCGAGGAGTGTCGCGACGGCCATGACCGGTGCCGCGTGACTGGCAACCGGCCAACTGGCCGCGATGAATACCACCGAGCCCAGTAGCCAACTGGTGATGCTGATCAACGAGCGGTAGCCGGGCATCCGAAGGGCCAGGAGCCGGGCCCTTTCGGTATCCGCCTGATCGCCCTCGCCGAGCATGGCGTCGCGTCGCTGCCAGCGGAACACCGGGGCCATTAGTTTGAGGCTGATGTAGGCGCCGATGGTGAACGAGACGGACAGGTACCCGAGGAAGATCGCCAGGTTCGCCGCCGGCAGGTCCTGCAGTCTGAGGCGGTCTGAGGGGGGCAGCCCGAACCGCAGGAAGCCCAGCACCAGCAGCGCGCCGATGATATCGGCCTGCAGCATGCCCAAGGCAAACACCGGCCACGGTGTGCGCGCCACCCAGCGGACGAATTCATTTATTCGTCCGCGCCTGACCGGCGCGCTGTTCACCAACCCACCGTAGCGGGCCAAAGCCGGCGACCCGCCACCCTGGTCAGTGGCGCCGACCGACAGACTCGCTCCTCGGCTGCGGAGTGGCATCGTCGACTCGATTAGTGGTCGACTCGATTAGTGTTGGGGAGCAATGTCCGGGGTATTCGCGCGGTTGGTCGGCCAAAGCCCAGTCGAGGCTGAGCTGGTGGCTGCTGCCGTGGCCGCGCGGGGCGATTCCGTTCACGATGCGGTCAACCCCGGTGCGATGACACACGCCTGGCTGTTCACCGGCCCGCCCGGGTCGGGCCGTTCGGTGGCCGCACTGTGCTTCGCCGCAGCCCTGCAGTGCAGTTCCGACGGAGTTCCCGGATGCGGACAATGCCGGGCCTGCACCACGACGATGGCGGGAACCCACGCCGACGTCCGCCGCGTCATCCCGGAGGGGCTGTCGATCGGGGTCGACGAGATGCGCGCGATCGTCGCGACCGCGTCTCGGCGACCGAGCACCGGCCGGTGGCAGATCGTCGTCATCGAAGACGCCGACCGGTTGGGCGAGCGGGCGGCCAACACGCTACTGAAAGTGGTGGAGGAGCCGCCGCCGTCGACGGTGTTCCTGCTGTGCGCGCCGTCGGTCGATCCCGAGGACATCTCGATCACACTGCGGTCGCGATGCCGGCATGTGGCGTTGGTGACGCCCACGGTGGGGGCGATCGCCCAGGTTCTGATGGATACCGATGGTCTCACCGAGGAAGATGCGCACTGGGCGGCCGCGGTCGGCGGCGGGCATGTCGGCCGGGCGCGCCGGTTGGCGACGGACCCCGAGGCACGGGACCGGCGTTCTCGAGCACTGGCCCTCGCCCGTGATGCGGCGACGCCGTCGCGGGCCTACGCAGCCGTCGAGGAACTGGTGGCATCCGCCGAGGGGGAGTCGCGCGCTCTCAACGTGGGTCGCGACGAAGCCGAGACAGAGGAACTGAGCACCGCATTAGGGGCAGGCGGAACGGGTAAGGGCACCGCCGGCGCGCTGCGTGGTTCAGCTGGAGCCCTCAAAGACCTTGAAAAACGACAGAAGTCGCGACAGACGCGTTCCTCACGTGATGCCCTCGACCGTGCCCTGATCGATCTCGCCACCTATTTCCGTGATGCGCTGATGGTGGCCGGGGGAGCCGGTGCGGTGACGGCCAGTCATCCGGATATGGCCGAAAAGGTGGCGGCGTTGGCCGCGTACGCCTCCGAGGATCGACTGCTGCGGTGCATCGAAGCGGTACTGGCATGCCGTGAGGCGCTGGCGATGAATGTCAAGCCCAAGTTCGCCGTGGGTGCCATGGTCGCCACCGTGGGTCAGGCATTGCGAACCGGCGGGTAGACTCTGCCCTCGGCTCACACGAATAGCTCTTCGCGCAAGCGCACATCGTCGGCCACGCCGCCTTAGCTCAGTCGGTAGAGCGATTCACTCGTAATGAATAGGTCAGGAGTTCGATTCTCCTAGGCGGCTCGATTAAACCCCTCAGGCGGTGAACGCCTCGGCGGGTATCTCGCGTTCTCCGGAGATGACGGCTTCGACGATGCGGCGGGCCACGACGTCTGGTTTCAGGCCTTCTTTCAAGCGCGGCGCGGTGCCCGAGATCGGGCGGTCCGCAAGGCCGGTCTCCGTATGCGGTGGGCGCGCGTCGGTAACGCTGATTCCGGCGGCGCGCAACTCGCGGGCCAGCGCCCGGTCAGCGGCGGTGAGCGCGGCCTTGGACGCGGCGTACGCGGCCATCCCGGCAAGCGGTTGCTCAGCGACGACCGCACTGATGTTGGCGATGAACCCGCGTGAGGAGGTGAGCGCGGGAATAGCGGCCCGCATGAGCCACAGCGGTCCCAGGACATTGGTGAGGAAGAGGTCCTCGATCACCTCGTCGTCGGTGTCGGCGAGGGACCCGAACGCCACGACTCCGGCCGCGTTCACCAGACCGTCCAGGCGGTCATGGGCACCGACAGCGGCCGCGACAATCTGCCTGCCCGTCTCGGCGTCGCGCAGATCCGCTCCCACCAGCGTGGCATCGATGCCCAGTGACTCCAGTTTGCTGAAGTCCCGGGCGACCAGTGTCAGTCGAGCACCGTAATCGGCGAGTTGGCGTGCGATACAACGGCCGAGTCCCCCGCTGGCACCGGTCACCACGATCGAGGCACCGGCGAGGGAACGTTCCGCCACGCTCAGCCCACACTCGTCATGACTATGTTGACCGCGGTCTCACTGACGCCACCGTTGGCAATGGTCGATTTACTACCCTGAACTGCGGCTATGGGTCACTCCCCAAATTCGGTGTCGCTTCCGGAGATCGGAAAAGTTGGACCGTAACTCAACTGAAACTCTGCATTTGACGGATAGGGGGTCGATACTCCACTATCGTACCGCTCAGTACCAAACCACGACCTCGCGTCGCTACTTGAAGGTGAGAGATGATCCCTGAACTGTTAACAAAGGCTCAATTCGATACGGTGTACAACTTCCTGTCGTTCACGATCGCTGCACAGTTGTTCACAACGATCTTCCTGTTTGCCTCTCAGCGTCGCGTTCTGCCCCGCTATCGGCAGGCGCTGGTGATCTCGGCGACGGTGACAGGTATCGCTGCCTACCACTACTTCCGCATCTTCAACTCGTTCAACGAGGCGTTCACGACTGACGCAGTGGGTGGCAACGGGACGTATTCGCAGGCTGCGGGATACTCGTTCAACGAGGGTTACCGCTACGTGGACTGGCTCCTGACGGTGCCACTGCTGCTGACCGAGTTGGTGGTCGTACTCGCCTTGGCCAAGAAACTGCAGGCTTCGCTGCTGGCTCGACTGATTCCCGCCTCGGCACTCATGATCGCACTCGGCTACCCCGGTGAGATCAGCGGCGACAACATGACCCGCAACGTCTGGGGCCTGCTGTCGACGATCCCCTTCCTCTACATCCTCTACGTGCTGTTCGTCGAGCTGACCAAGTCGCTCGACCGACAGCCGGAGGCAGTGAAGGGCACCGTCAGTAACCTGCGTATCCTGCTGTTCGCGACCTGGGGCGTGTACCCGATCGCCTACCTCCTGCCCATCTACTTCGGCGACACCGGAGCGGACGCATGGGTGGGCAAGCAGATTGGTTACTCACTGGCCGACATCCTGGCCAAGTGCCTCTACGGCCTGTTGATCTACAAGATCGCGCGCCTGAAGTCCTATGCGGACGACCCCGAGTTCGAGGCCGTCGAGGGACATCCCGATCACAGCCGCGTCGCGGCCTAAGCAGCGGCCGGCCTAGCCGGAACACCACACTGATGCCCCCCGGGAACTCCCGGGGGGCATCAGTTCTTTCGGTTGATCGGTAGTCGAGTTGGGTCGGACGTACCGGTCAGGGGGTGTATCGCGCTGCGGCAGAATCGTTCTGGGCGACACTGAAAGACGATTTCTACGATCGCTGCCGGTCGCCGGCTAGGGCTGCCGCTAAGCTCACCGCCGACGAGTGGATCGAGCGGTTCTACGAACCACCTGACCTTGTGTCCACCAAAGGGGCTAAATCCACTAATGCTCGTTTCGGAGAAGTTGAGTGATCGCGGGCCTGTCGGGTTTGCCCTGTTCAGTCCGTGGGATGTGTTCAAAGACATGGACGTTCAGTTCGATTCGGTCGCTGTATGAGATGACTGCGTCCGCGATCGCGGTGCGCGCATCGGGGCGTGACGATTGGGCAACGATGGCCGCGACAGATCGGTCGTCTTGGTCGGGGAGGACGACCACATAATCTATCCCCTCGGTGAGACTCACCAGGTTCTCGATGTCGCTGACGTGCGCCCCCGTCACACCAAGGTAGTCGCCGCTGCGGCCGAGGAGGGTGAGCTCGCCTCCGTGGCTGAGTCTGCCTTGGTCAGTGGTACGGAACCATTCGCCGAACTCGTTGTCCGGCTGCCTTTTCCAATAGCCGTTGGCCTTCCAGGGTGTCTTGAGGACGACCGTTCCCGCGACTCCTGCTGGCACTCGGGTGTCGTGGCCGTCGACGATCTGGCATTCCACACCAGGGACGAGGAATCCTGCGGTGAGCGGGTGGAATGTCCGTCCGATGGTGGAGCTCACGAGCCCCAGCTCGCTTGCCGCGTAGCCATGCACAATGATTTCACCGAAGAGCGTGTGAGCACGTTGGCGCAGCCCGATGGGCGCGGCTGCACCGAGGTGCATGATTTGGTGTAGCGAGCCGAGTGCCTGGTGCACTTGCGGGTTGGCTTGCGCAGCGGCGAGCAGATCAGCCAGTGCGGGTTCGACCACGAAGGTGTGTGTCGGGTGTTCGGCGTTGATTGTGTCGACGATGCGATCGATCGTCCAGGTATGTTCGCCAAGGATCACCGAGCCTTCGCCGATTATTGTCTGGTCGATCTGGGATGCGGCAATGTATGCGAACGGGGTAAGGACGAGTTGACGCCGCGACGGATTCGCGGGCAGAAGATTCATCATTCGGGAATAGTTGCCGCTGGTTCGGTATGACGCTTTGGGGACCCCGGTGGTTCCGCCGGAAGGGGTCAGAATGCACACATCCTCAGCGCGGTAACGGTGGATGGGTGTGAAATCCTGAGCGACAGGCCTGCCCAAGGGGGTAAATGGCGTCGGCAATAGGTGCACTTGCCACGAACTGTTCTGCGCCATCGGGCCAGTCCCATCGGTGACTGTGACAGCCGGGTTGACTACGTCCAGCAGCGCCGATTGTCGGTCGGCGCCGATGAACGGCAGGTGGCACACGACGGCGCCTAACCGATGCGCACCATATCGCAACGCCAGAGCCCAGGTTGTGTTCGTTGATGTCACCGCGACCACCGTGGACGGGCCAACACCGAGTTGCTTTTCAAGCCAACTGCCGGCCCACAGGATCCGGGCCATGAACTGCGCGCCAGTGTCCGCGCCTAACGAGTCGGCGACCACAACACGGTCGGTGTTCTTAGCCAACGCTGAGCACAGGCTTTCCATGAAACTGTCCTGGTCTTCTTCGACGAAAGCCACGTCCACATCCTCTCGTGGGTCTGCGCCAGGGTTGGTTGTGCCCCAACCTACCGCCCCCGCTTCCGCGGAGATTCGATCGGGGACCATCGTGCCAACGGTGTTGCCGGCGGTTTTCATCGACAGGTTCCCGCTGCCGGGAATCGCTCGGCGTGTCAGGCCGAAAGTACCGTTGAAATCCGCAATCTTCGTTTTTGAGCATTGCCGCACCGTGACCTAAAAGGGGGCGAGGCGGGCGGCGGTGCAGGTGTCGAGTGGGCCGGACTTGCCTTGGCGTCTCCGCGCGCAATGATCCGGAGGGATCACCTCCACGACGTCGATCCCCTGTCCTGCAGGACGACGGTCGCCGATGGCGACAACCCGTTGCGGTGCCACTGGCTCACACCGATTTCGCGATATCACCTGCCGAGGATGGCCGGCCGCGAGGTGCACCGCGAGGTCTTGGAGATCATCGGACAGATGCGTCTACTCGATGATGCGGCGTGAGCCATCCCGGTGAGTTTGGGGTCAGCGCGGGGCCAGAAAGCCCACCGGACCTGAGGCCAGACACACCGTAAGCGCGGCGGTGGTGGCCCGGACCGTGATCGTGTCGCCGGCGCCGGAAAGCCGGACGTACACCCGATTCAGGCCGGGCTTCACTACGACCCGGGTTTCCGGGCCGACCGGAAGCGATAATTGCATGCTGCCATCGGTGTTGGCCAGGTAGTTGATCTCCGCGGTCCAGTCGGCCGGCAGCAGGGGGCCGTCCAGTGGCATCCTCACCGGAGCATCTGGGGAAACGAAATACCCGCACTGCGGCTGGGGTCCCGGCGCGATGCGGCGCACCCACGTGACGTTGGCATCAACCAGGTGGCCTGAGGGCGTGAAGATTCGCAGGTAGTCCGTGTAGGGGGCGAATTCCGGCCGGTCGGCGATGAGAGCGAACATATGGCTGGCCAGGTTCTCCGGACCGACGACCCGTGTCAGTATCAGTGGGTCGACCTCCTGATCGAGCAGCGGTGCCCCCGACGCCGTCGTGGCGTCAGCCAGTCCGCGAATTGCGTTCTGCAGGTAGGACTTTGTCGGGTTGTCCTGCCAACTGGTGAGGAATGTCCTGGTGGACAGCATGCTGCTGGCGACGAACACCGCGGGCAGGCTCAGCACCACTGCGGTGCGCAGTGGTGAGGTGTTCAGCCACTGCGCGGCCGCCCGGTTCGGCGCGCAGAAGCCGACCGCGGCAAGGACAGCCAGCATCACCACCAGATCGGGGAGGTAGCGCAACGTCTGGGCCAACTCGAGAGCGGTGAACGCAGAGGAGCGCATCAGATATATCGGTACCTGGCAGACGATCGCGTAGCCGACAGCAGCCAGCCAGACCATCCCGAGCCGCCGCTTGCGCAGCGTCGACACCGTCACCGCCGCTGCCAGTGTCAGCCAGCCGAGCGCCATCGCCGCAACCGGGGGCACCGCCCACGGCGACGCGGGTGCCCAGCGCTGCCACACCCAGGGGCCCCCGATCAGACCGGGAACGATCCCGTGAGTTACTGAGCGGCGCAACAGATCCCACGTCATCGATGGATCCCAGCTCCAGCGCTGCTGGTTGACCACCGCCAGGTAGAGCAAAACCCAGGCTGCCGTCAGAACCAGGGTTGCCGTCCACAGCTTCAGCCCTCGACGCCACACCGTCCGCAGGGCGGCACTCTCACCTTGCACGTGATACAGCAGTACAACCACGATGAAGGCTGCGAACGGAATCACCGCCGACTTTTCGAAGAACGACAGGCCGGCCAGATACGCCAGCGTGCCGGTTACCGCGTAACGCCGCTGGCCGGTGCGTACCAACAGGATCGCGTCACCGCACACCCATGCCAGCGCGGCCATCATCGGCAGATAGTTCAACGCCGCCGCCCACCAGGCGAATGCCGGCACACCCAGCGGGGTGAACAGCGCGAAGCACAGCGGTATCAGCAGTACCGGGCGCCATCCGAGGATCACGTGCAGGGTGCGCAGGAGTGCGAGTGAGGCGATCAGTTCCAACACAATCAGACTCATCGCCGGCCAGGCCCATACCAGCGGTGCCAGCCGGGTGATGACGCCGCCGAGTAGGAACGCCGCCGGCATCACGTGTCCGTCGTGATCGGTGAACAGGTACGAAGCCGACAGTAGGGGCTGGGTCCCGGCCCGACCGACCAGGATCAGATCGTCCCAGTAGAAGTAGCCGCCGAATGCCAGCGCCGCCCGGACGATGAGTTGTAGCACGATCAGTGCCGCGGCCGCCCCGGCGACCGTTGGCGCACGCACGGTCGGCCGAACAGACATCGCCTCGACTGTACGGGTGGGCGGGCCCGTAGCGCCGCTGCCGCT
>NZ_JAEMSG010000128.1 GCF_016462945.1 Mycolicibacterium sp.
GTTGTAAAGTTTTGGCTCTGCCCGCGACGGCCGGGGCCGCCGCCAGGGCCGCTCACGATCGCTACAGCCACAGAGCACTTCGCGCTGATGAAGGAATTCCCAAACTCCAGAGCGGACTGTGGAAACCTCCACCGGGCACTCTCATCATTGTCGACGATGCTGACCACCTCACCCAGGAACAGATCACATGGCTAATGGTCCACGCCGGCGCAACAAATACCCAAGTAGTGCTGGCCACCTCGCAGGGTGGGCGACGGGGCCCGAGTCGTTACCTCACGGACGTCCTCGCCGAGAACCTTCCGTGGTCGGCAGACCGTGACCGCAATCCCGATACCGGGCTGACCGCGGTCAGCCGAATCGCCCGCCACCTCAACACCCTTGAACACCTAGAGACAGACGCGGAACGCACCGGCGCGAACCTGCTGGCCCAACTTGCTGGCCACGTCAACCACTATCGAGAACTGGCAACGCCTTTTTACGCCAGGTCTCGCCCAAATCCGGAACAGGCTCGTGATGTCGGGCTAAGCCTGTAACTCGCTGAGAGCGATCTCGATCTCGTACTCAAGAGGGTCGACTGTCGGCCACCACTCCAATAAGGCCGTTGCGACGTTGGTGACCTCAACCCCGCAAGTCGCTGGAGCGTCGGTTGAAGAAATTGGAGGCGGAAGCCGCTGATCTGAGGGAACGGCTCAAGAGCCTGCCTGATCAGCATTGAGGCTGGGGATGGATACGAAGCCGCCCCTAGTTCGCTAGGTTTCGCGTTGTGGCCCAACCTCCGCTGAGTCGCTCTGCCGTCAATCGAGCTGGTGATGTCCTGCGTGAGTTGATGGCTGTTTCGGGAGCGGAAGCTCTGACTCGAATAGAGCCCGAACGTGTCGCCGCCGCACTGGATACTTTGAGTGAGTGGCGCGCTATGCACGCGAAGCCGCTTCAGGCAGCGACGATGGGGCTGCGGTCGCGGGTATCAACAGCGGGATGTCGGCAGATAGAGGTGTCGCAGCGACTCAAGCGGATTCCGACCATCCTCGACAAGCTCCGGCGGGAGCCAGGCATGGAATTGGGGCGTATGGATGACATCGGGGGTTGCCGGGCTGTGCTCAGTGATCTCGATGAGCTCCAGCGGGTACGAGACCGGTATGCCGATGCTCCGGTGATGGTGCGGATCAAGGACTACATCAGCGAGCCGAAAGATGATGGCTACCGGGCGGTGCATGTAATCGTTAAGTACGACGACAGGCGTATCGAGGTCCAGCTCAGGACCAGGATTCAGCATGAGTGGGCGTTCACGGTAGAGGGTGTGACCTCCCGATTCGGGTTGGAAGTCAAAGCTGGCGGAGGTCCGCCGGCGGTACGTGAGTGGTTTGCGGCCGTTTCAGAGGCGATGGCGCTGGAAGAACATGGCCGACCGGTCGGTCCCGAACTTTTGCACCGTATAGATACACTTAGGAAAGCTGCCCGTCCCTACCTGCAAGGATCACGCTGATGAGCGATTCGCTTCGTCACTTCTTGCTGATGTTTGACCATGCCAGCGCTCAACTGATCCAGCTTCTTGAGTTCGACACGGATGCCAAGAAGGCGATGGCCGAATATGCGAGGCTCGAGCGTGAGCACATGGATAAAGCCGATCGGGTTGAAATCGTGTTGATCGGCTCAGATTCTCTTGAAACCGTGAAGGTAACTCACGCGAACTATTTCGACGGCACTGTAGCTGTCTCGAAATACTTCGCTGGGATCTAGGGCCGTCCCCAGAGACGAGCCGTGATTCGGCATCGAGTTCCTGGGCAACAGCACCGTTCTTCGATTTTCGGCGCCGCTGCAGCTAGAGGCGATGTTTGGCGAGCAGAACACCTTGGGACCAATTTGGGACCACACGTTCAGTGCGCCTCTGAACAACCTGCACGTTCATGCACGATCTGCGAGCCCCGATTAACGCGCATACCGGGCTTTAGCAGGGCCAACGTGCTGGACCCATTTCCTGGGGGTCAAGTGGTCGCAGGTTCAAATCCTGTCAGCCCGACTTTGTGGAATATGCTCTGAGCAGCAGTTTTGCTCTGCTTTCCCTCGGATTTTTTGTTCCGAACGGAAAGTTTTTTGGGACCAATTTGGGACCACCGACTGCTTGGCGATGCCCTGGTAGGACCTATGGCCGGCTTCGAGTCGCACGCTATGCGCGGCTGTGCGCGCTATGTGCGCTTATTCTCGCCTCCGCAAGTGCGTCTTCTTTAGCGCACTTGACCGCAGAACGTGTTCAGTCAAGTGCGCTCCAACGGATCCGAATGCTTCCGGCGAGGCGTTCTTCGCGGTGGGCGAGGATGTCATCGAGCAGAAGACGATGCCGATTTCCGATCCGCTCCGCCGGCAACGCTCCAGTGGTAATCAGGCGCACCACTGTGGGCCGGCTCACCCCAAGAAGATCGGCGGCTTGCTGAGTGGTGAGTTTCATCGACTGCGGAGCGATGGTCACCGCCTTGCCCGCGTGAAGCGCCGCTACCACCTTGGTTAACGCCTGATGTACCGACCGGGGCAACTCGATCCGGTCGTGCTCTTCGGCTCCCACGAGGGCATAACCTGGCGACGCTACGGTGCCGCGGAGGCGCTCGTGGGCCGCCAAGAACCCGACTACCGAGGCAAGTTCCTCGGGATCCTCGGGGATGAACGTCGACAAGAAAGCCCCCGCGCGAAGTGGAGCGGGACTCGGACGGATTTATTGGGGGAGTAGGGGAATGCCGTCAGTCCGGACCGTGACTTGCGTCGCCTGGTAGGCGAGCGAAAGCGTTGCGCATTGCAGCCTCACGAGGTTGGCCTGCTCGTCGTGGGTGCCAGGTAGATGGTAGCCCCGGTGTCGGCGTCGACGATCGAAGCGGGGAAGTCGCGGTAGTCGATTGTCAGAGTGTCCGCGGAGCCGCGGCGGCCGGGTACAAGGGTCTCTAGAACCGTCATCCAGATCTGGTAGAACTCGTCGTATCTCGGGTCATCCATTTCGATGTCCAGATCGCCGCTATTCTCACTCTCGTAGTCGGTGAAGTAGGTGCAAATGTAGCCCTCACCGTCGGTGAACTCGATGCGATAACGACTCTTAGGTTTGAGGTCAGCGTATTTCATCACGACGCCGATCGTCGCCGCCTCTTCAGGGTGAAACCATCCCATCGTTTTCTCCTTTAGTGGCGATCTGGATTAGCTGGTACGACGTGTGCACCCGATTTGGAATAGTGAATTGTTCCCCAACTGGTGGGCGTGGATTTTCCAGTCCTGCCGTCACGATGTACGCCGATAGCGACGCCGAAGTCGATGGTCTCGCGGGTTCCTTGTGGGTTCCAGGTGCCGGTGCCCGCTCTGAGTTCGACGAAGTGCTGCAATTCGGTGATGCTGACGGTGATCTCGGACTTGGTGGGGTCGTGATTCGGCTGGCCGCGCATGTGCTTGGCCTGTTTGCCGAAGTGGAGCACGGTGGTGAATCCGCGGACTGTGCGGAAGGCGTGGTCGGGTTTCCCTACGAGCATGCTGCGCGGTTTACTCATGCTGTCCGCCGATCGATTGAACGGCACCACGTATCTGCGGTGAATACATGGACTCGAATGCCGCGTTCCCGTGGATGATCGAGCACTTGGTAGGCGTCGCTTCCGTAAACGACAAGGTCCGACGGTTGGCAGTTGTCGCAGATTATCTTTATTTCCGCGACGACATGCGGCCGATTGGCGAGGGATCTGATGCAGCCATGTATACCGATTGCCAGCGTCGAGCGATCGGGGATGCCCGCCAACGCCCACGGGATCGAGTCAGCGCCGTTGAGCCGAACATTCGCGATGACGTTGAAGCCTTCCGCTTGCATCTGTGCGGCGAGTTGTTGGTTTGTGTAGGTCGCATCAATCTGCTTCGCCCTCGGCATGTTTCGGTACAGCGAACAGTCGGGGCCGATGATTCCGGCGAATGGGCGTAGGCGCTCGAAGTAACGCTCGGGCTGCTTCTGGAACCGCACAAACCTGTAGTCGTCTTCGTAGAAGTGCACCCACGCCAATGGGTCCGGCTTGCGTCTGCTGGCGACCGCCTCGGAAAAGGCGACCAATCGCTTGGGCACCAACGAGTTGGGGGCGACAGCCGGTATGTCGTAGAAGCCAACCTCGGTCAAGCCGTTCCTGCGCTTCCCGCCGAAGATGTTCCGCCGGTCGCGGGGTGCGCTCTGCGCGATCGTTGGTTGGCCGATACTCGATAATTCGGTGAACAGCATGAGCTGCGGTGCTGGACTCAGTGTCTGCCGGTGGCTCACCATGGTTCACCGCCGCCGGTGATTGTGTTCGAGTACGGGCGAATTCTGCTCAGAGCTACCATGGTGGTGCGTTTCGGTTCTTAGCGGAGTTGACAGGTATCGAGACGGTTGCCTCCGTCTTGACGAAACTGGGCGGTGAGCTTGGCGGCTCCCGCCCAGTTTTGGTCAGGCCCACAGTTTGAGTTCCTCCTCAACAGATGGCAGTCCACGGCTCAGCGCTGAGGACCATTCGATGATCTGATTGTGCTGCAGATTGCCGATCACGAGTGCCTCGGCGACGCCGAATTTTGCGGCGAGCGCAGCTATGTGTTGGCGCGTCACCGGCCGCTGCTTGCTTAGCCCGCTGGGGAAGCACCACTCAGCCGCGAGGGCGCTCACCTGGTTTTCGACCAAGCGGTCGCCGACGATGAACTCTCTGCCGTCCTCGTGCAGTCGTGGTGCGTCGCGCCAATGGCCTTCGACGACGTGGGCGCACTCGTGCAGCAGGGTGAACATCACTTTGTCGAAACGCTTGCCGCGACCGGACAGGGCGATCATTGGGTTGTCACCGATAGCCAAAGAAACGCCGTCGATTCGACCGCCGGGGAAGGGCTCGATGTGGACTAGTGCGACTCCGAGTTCCGCGAACCGCTTGGGCAGTGATGCGAAATCCTTCGGCTCGTTAGCTAATTGGGGCAGTGCGCGGGCAAATCCGCTGAATCCGGGGTCATCGAACTGGGCGAGTGGCAGTACCTTCGCTTTCCGCCGGGCGAGCGCAATCCACGCGGTTTGTGCACGACTGAAGGGCATCTCCGCCATCGAACGTTTAGCCGACGCGCCGAATGTTCGGCCATCTGCGATGAGTTCAGCGACCTCGGCGGCTTGAGTGTCGGGGTCGCTGCGGCTGATCACCCCGCGGCGAATCAATTCGCGAACCGGAACTATGTCCTCAAGCGCGGCGCGAGCGCTGATTCGCTGGCCACGATCGGCGAACCGGCGACGAGCATCTTCGAGATCGACGGCGTTCTGGATGGCCAGCCAGTCGGATGCCGACCGATCGGTGAGTGCAGCTAGGTCAAGGGCCATGGCAGCGTCGATTCGGCGTTTGCCCTGCATGATTTCGGACATTGTCTGAACGGGCCAGTTGAGTACCCGGGCGAGGTCGGCCTGGGCCCATTGCCGTTGGCTCAGCTGTTCGCGCAAGACGGTGGTCATCTCGTTCATTCCGGTGACGTTACAGCATGAAATATGGGAATCGCCGAATTTCACAACGTCATCAGAGTTCGGGCTCGGTGGGAGTCCAGCAGCACGCAGCCACGCTCACCGACGACGACGGCCGCGATTCGGGGACCTCCAAAGACTTCGACACCGGCGCGCGCTTTGCTTCACCCCGCGCACAGCTAAATGCTGTTTGAAAAACTAGTATTGCGTTAAATAGTCGGTCTTGAGACTATATATGCATGAGCGAGATGACGACCGTCGCCAGCGCTGAGGTTCTGGGGGTTTCAGCTCGGCAGATCGCGCGCCTCGCCCGGGCGGGAGAACTCACTGTGACTCGCACGGTTGGCGGAGCACTTTTGCTCGATGGCGCGTCGGTGCACCGGTTGGCCAAGCAGGGCCGCCACAACGGACGGCCATGGGCGGCGGCGACGGCCTGGACTGCACTGGCACTCCTGTCAGGAGAACGTATCGACTGGCTGGACGCCTCGGCGATGTCGCGACTGCGTCATAGGCTGCGCGCCAGTAGCGCTTCCGAGTTGTGTTGGATGACGCGCCGCCGCGCGACGGTGCATCGGATGAGGGGCTGGGGCAAGGACATTGGACTGCTGCACACAGGCGTCAGCGCACTGCGCGATCCGGCCGTGTCCGAGCGGTTCAATCTCACGCCGGCCACCAATGGATCCGACGGCTACGTTTGCGCCCGCAACTTCACCGCCGTTACCACAGTGCTGGGACTCGTCGACGATCTCGACGGCGACATGACAGTGCGGGTAGTGCCCGGCGATGGTGGCTATGCGGTCGATCGTGTCCTTGCCGCCGCTGTTGCGGTCGACTTGGCTGGGTCTCTGGACACCCGTGAATCGGCCGCCGGCATGCGTGTCCTGGAGGACATGCTGGACGACTTTCGCTCCACATGACTCCGGATGCCGATGGCCAGCAGGTCTGGCAGATGAGTGCACCGTCCGACGGAGTGCAACCACCGTGGCCGCAAATGATTGAGATCGTGCAGGCCATCCCGCACACCCAGTGGACGCTGGTCGGCGGACTGATGGTGCAACTCCATGCCGCATACGCGGGAGTGCAGGTAAATCGCACCACCCGAGACGTCGACATGATCCTGCACATCGAGACCGGCGCTGCCACATTCAGCGGTGTCCAGCACGAGTTGGAACGCCTTGGCTATGCGCTTCGTGAACCGATCGGCAAGGGACCGATACACCGATTCAGTCGAGGTGACCGCCAGGCTGAAACCATCGACGTGATGGTTGCTGACCATCTCTCACCGAAACGCCTTCCAAAGATACTGGGCCGCAGTGTATTCGCAGTCCCTGGCGGCACTTCAGCGCTCAACAAGGCGGTTAACTGCGAGGTGAATACCGCGGTGGGCGTCGTCATGCTCAGCATCCCTGATGTCCTCGGCGCGCTGGTACTCAAGGGTGCGGCCTATGTGGAGGACTCTCGCGACCAAGAACGCCACATTGACGATGCGGCGATATTGGCCTGCGCTCTGACCGATCCGGTTGCTGACCGCACCCGAATGGCCGGCAGCGACCAGAGACGCATCGCGGCTTTGTGGAAGGCCTTACAGAATCCCGATCATCGGTCATGGATAGCCACCGGGACAAACTCGCGACGCGGCCACGCCGCACTGCAGGTGCTCGTCGGCGCCTGACAATTGAGGCAGGTTGGTCTGGGACCAATTTGGGACCACACGTTCCGCGCGCTCCCAAACGACCTGCACATTCATGCCCGATCCGCGGGCCTCGACTAACGGGCAAACCGTGCGTGAGCAGGTATAACGTGCCAGGCCCATTTCCTGGGGGTCAAGTGGTCGCAGGTTCAAATCCTGTCAG
>NZ_JAEMSG010000129.1 GCF_016462945.1 Mycolicibacterium sp.
GTTCCACCGAAGACCGTCGGTCACCACGCAAGTGGTTGAAGGTCCCGGACTTGTCTGTTGTTCTTCGCGCAAGCGGCTCATCAGACCGGGCGGCCCACGCAGGAGGACGAGGCTCGACCGCTGTGTGTGAGTGGTCATCTGCGCCCCGGCCATCTGCGCCGGGGCGTTCGTCGTTTCCGGGCCCGGCCGACACCCCCACCCACGAGGAGGCATGCATGGCCAAGGCTGACAAGGTCACCGCGGTTGCCGACATCACCGAGCAGTTCAAGTCCTCGACGGCCACCGTGGTCACCGAGTACCGCGGCCTGACGGTGGCCAACCTGGCCGAGTTGCGCCGCTCACTCGGCGGTATCGCCACCTACACCGTCGCCAAGAACACGCTCGTGAAGCGGGCGGCGGCGGAGGCCGGTATCCAGGGCCTCGACGAACTGTTCGCCGGGCCCACCGCGATCGCGTTCATCACCGGGGAGGCCGTCGACGCCGCCAAGGCGATCAAGGATTTTGCCAAGGACAACAAGGCGCTCGTCATCAAGGGCGGCTACATGGACGGTCATGCCCTGACCGTTTCAGAGGTCGAGCGTATCGCTGATCTCGAGTCCCGCGAGGTGCTGCTGGCCAAGCTGGCCGGCGCTATGAAGGGCAACCTGGCCAAGGCGGCCGGGCTGTTCAACGCACCGCTGTCGCAGTTCGCCCGGCTCGCGGCCGCACTGCAGGAGAAGAAGGCCAGCGAGCCTGCCGCTTAAGCAACCACAACCAATACCCGCACATCAGATGCACAACGGAAAAATCTAGAAAGGTCCACAACAATGGCAAAGCTCAACACCGACGAATTGCTCGACGCGTTCAAGGAAATGACCCTGCTGGAGCTCTCGGAGTTCGTAAAGAAGTTTGAAGAGGTCTTCGAGGTCACCGCGGCCGCCCCGGTCGCCATGGCCGCCGCGGGTGGCGCTGCCACCCCGGCCGCTGAGGCCGCCGAGGAGCAGACGGAGTTCGACCTCATCCTCGAGGGCGCCGGCGATAAGAAGATCGGCGTCATCAAGGTCGTCCGCGAGATCGTCTCCGGCCTCGGCCTCAAGGAGGCCAAGGACCTCGTCGACGGCGCCCCCAAGGCGGTGCTTGAGAAGGCCACCAAGGAGGCCGTCGAGGACGCCAAGGGCAAGCTCGAGGCAGCCGGCGCGACGGTCACCGTTAAATAGTCGCAAGCCTTCCATTTGGGACGAAATCCCCCGCGGATCCACCGGGTTCGCGGGGGATTTTCTGTTGGTCGCAAACAGTGAATGGGCCCACGGGGTGTGCGCTACAGTGACTCCAGCCACAGGTGACACTCCAGTGGTCAAATCGTGTGGGCGGAAGGATCTCGCGTGGGAATTAGCATCCAGGTTGAGGGGCTGACCAAGTCATTCGGATCTCAGCGGATTTGGGAAGACGTGACCCTGGACGTCCCGGCCGGTGAGGTCAGCGTGCTGCTGGGTCCGTCCGGTACCGGTAAGTCGGTGTTCCTGAAGTCCCTGATTGGATTACTGCGTCCCGAGCGCGGCAAGATCATTGTCGACGGCACCAACATCATCGAATGCTCGGCCAAGGAGCTCTACGAGATCCGCACCCTGTTCGGCGTGATGTTCCAGGACGGCGCGCTGTTCGGGTCGATGAGCATCTACGACAACACGGCCTTCCCGTTGCGCGAGCACACCAAGAAGAAGGAAAGCGAGATCCGCAACGTCGTCATGGAGAAGCTCGAGATGGTGGGCTTGGTCGGTGATGAGAACAAGTTCCCCGGCGAGATCTCCGGCGGTATGAAGAAGCGTGCCGGGCTGGCCCGCTCGCTGGTGCTCGACCCGCAGATCATCCTCTGCGACGAGCCGGACTCCGGTCTGGACCCGGTGCGTACCGCCTATCTGAGCCAGTTGCTCATCGATATCAACGCCCAGATCGATGCCACGATCCTGATCGTGACCCACAATATCAATATCGCCCGCACCGTGCCGGACAACATGGGCATGCTGTTCCGCAAGCACCTGGTGATGTTCGGTCCCCGCGAAGTGCTGCTGACCAGTGAGGAGCCGGTGGTCAAGCAGTTCCTCAACGGCCGCCGCATCGGCCCGATCGGCATGTCCGAGGAGAAGGACGAGTCGACGATGGCCGAAGAGCAGGCCATGCTCGACGCCGGCCAAACCGATGGCGGCGGCGACGAGCTCGAGGGTGTGCCGCCGCAGCTGGTCGCTACCCCGGGTATGCCGGAGCGCATGGCCGTCGGCCGCCGTCAGGCCCGGGTGCGACAGATCCTGCACACCCTGCCGCCTGCCGCGCAGGAGGCGATCCTTGACGACCTCGACGGCCAGCACCGGCTGCCGACGCATGAGTTCGCCGGTGAGCCCGCACACGTGGCCCGCCACGACGGCGAGCGCTGAATTCCGGTCGATCAGTCACGTTCGCTGACGACTGTGTGACGCTGCGGGCGGTTTTAGCTAATTTGCTGGTCTGTGGACAACGGCCGCGATAATGTTTGCCCGTTGGCAATACGAAGGTGGTTTGTGATGGCTGATCGACGGGCTCTTCTGGGTACGGGTGCGGTAATTGTCGGAGTGGGCTCAGCCCTGATCTCCGGCGCCGGCGTTGCCGCCGCCGACACCCCGGATACCGACGCCGGGGGCGCCAGTACGTCGGCCGATTCTTCGGTTGCGAGCAGTGCGACCAATTCGCGTGGTGCGGGCTCGACCGCGACCGCGACCGGGACCCGCGCGCGGGCCGGCGCCGACCGGTCATCACGTGCGGCGAAGAACGTCTCTCCGGCGGTGACGCGGGACGCGGCCGCTGTTGCCCTGCCCGAACCGAGCATTCCCCAGCAGGCCGCTGAGCAGGTTGCTGCGGCGGCGGCATCGGCCAAGCCGCAGCGAACCCGTGGGGCTCTGAAAGCGAACACGGCACCCGGTGCCGCGCTGTTGTCCACCATCATCTCCGCGCTCGGCGGGCGCCCAGCCGGCGACCTCGCGGTCACATCCCCGGCGGTCGCATCCCCGGCGGCCCGCCGCGAGACCGTCGCCGCCGCAGCGGTCTCCGGCGCACCGGACGTCGCGGGCGATCCGCCGGATCCGACGTTGTTCGCGGCAGCAGTCTCCGACCCACTGTTGCCCGGAGCCTCCAACGGCGTCACCGGCGTGCAGGTGGGCCACTCGCGCCTGGAGATCCCGGGCGCGTTCATCGGAAACACGGTCGCGGCCGATTGGTACTTCCCGACTCAGGTCGACGGCGTCATTGACGCCCAGGGCGTGATCTGGCTGCAGCACGGCTTCGGCGCCATGAACACGTTCTACTCGGCGCTGGCCGAGGAGTTGGCGCAGCAGACCAACAGCATCGTGGTGGCTCCCACGCTGTCATCGATTCCGTTCACGTTCTCCGGCGGCTGCCTGATCTGCAGCACCTCCCAGCAGGCCGTCGCCGACGTGTTCCTCGACCCGGGCCGCACCGCGCTGGTCACCAGTGCTCAGGATGCCGGATATACCGGCAACGTCAGCCAACTGCTGGGCGCCTTCGTGCTGTCCGGGCACTCCGCCGGCGGCGGTTTCGCCAGTGCGACGGCCGCCGATTACATCGGCGCGGGCACAGCCCTACAGGATGCCAAGTTGTTGGGCGTGGTGATGTTCGACGGCGTCTCCAACGGCACCTTCGACGGCAGCTTCGACGACCAGTTGGGAGTGCTCGGCACCGCCGACATTCCGGTCTATCAGATCGCCGCGCCCGCGCAGGCTTTCAACCTTTTCGGCGCGACCACCAACGCGCTGCTGGCCGCCCTGCCGGACCAGTTCGACGGCGCTGTCCTGGTCGGCGGCTCGCATGTCGACTCGATGCTCGGCACCAACCCGATCATCGACTTCGCCGCGCAGCTGGTGACCAAGTTCTCCCCGGCCGGCAACACCGCGGCGGTGTACAACCTGAGCACCGGCTGGATCAACGACTTCTACGTCGGCGCCACGCCGGATGCACCGCAGTACGGTTTCTACTCCGCGGCCAAAGGTCAGATCATTATGGGCGACGCCGCCGCGGTGAGCCTGCCCACCGTGTTCGCCAACAACCTTTCGCCGTTGGACACCGTTCTCAAGAACGTGTTCGACGCCGTCGGCTCGCTCTTCGGCCGCACTCCGGTTCCGGTGGTCAACACCGGGTCCAACGGCGTGACCGGCTATGTGACACCGCCGGAGTCCAATGGGGTGACCGGCGTGCGGACCGGGTCGGCTTCGTTGCTCATTCCTTCCGGGTCTAACGGGTACGACGCACCCGCCGACTGGTACTTCCCGACCCAGGCCGACGGCTCAGTCCAGGCCAACGGCATCATCTGGCTGCAGCACGGCTTCCTCGGTTTCAACACCTGGTACGCCGATATGGCGCAGGCATTGGCCCAGGAAACCAACAGCATCGTGGTCGCGCCCAACATCTACTGGTTCGATCCCGCGTTCTCCGGTGAAGCCGCCGCTGCGATGTTCGTGGGTGACCGGGCCGCACTGAACATCAGTGCCAACGAGGCCGGCTACGACGGCATGCTGCCGCAGACGTTCATCCTGACCGGGCATTCCGCAGGCGGCCGGTTCGCCACGACGGCCGCGGCGGGCGCCGTCGCAAATGGCTCCTCCGGCGATCTGCTCGGTGTGGTGATGTTCGACGGTGTCTCCCGCCCACCGACTTTCACCGACCAACTGCAGGTGCTCATCAGCGCCGGAATCCCGGACTACCAGATCGCCGCCCCGCCGCAACGCTGGAACGCCTGGGGTGTGGCCACCGAGGCGATGTTGGCGGAGTACCCGGACCAGTTCTTCGGCGTGCAGATCGACAACGGCTCGCATACCGATGTCATCGGCGGCGACTCGCTCTGGGGCTGGCTGGGTGTCCTGGGCAGCGACATCATCGTTAAGCCGTCCCCGCCCGGAGGTAAGGCCGCGGTGCGCACGTTCGCCACCGGCTGGATCAACGACCTCTACAACGGGACGGGGCCAACTGATCCGTTCTACGGCATCTACGCCAACCCCAACGATGGCACCTATGTGCCCAACCAGGCCATCGTCATGGGTGAGGCCGGGGCGACCACCCTGCCTGCGCCGCCGCCGGTGGATATCGAGCAGTACTCCGGTAAGTGGTACGAGCAGGGCAGCGTACGGATGTTCTTCTCGATCGGTCTGGTGAACACCACGGCGACCTACACCCCGCTGCCCGACGGCACCGTCAAGGTGGAGAACTTCGGCCAGTACTTCGGTCCCAACGGTCCGGCAGTCACCATCGAGGGCTCGGCGGCGCCGGTTAACGCCTACAACACCCGGCTCAATGTTGGCTTCGGCGGCCTCTTCGGCCCCGCCCAACCCAACACCGACGAGCCGGGCAACTACTGGATTCTGGATTACGCGCCGGATTACAGCTGGGCGATCGTCGGGGACCCGAACGGCACGGCCGGCTACATCCTGACCCGTAGCCAGGAGGTCACCGACGCCGAGTACAACGCGCTGGTGGCCCGGGCCTACGAGCTGGGCGTGAGCCGCACCATCATCCGGACTCTGCAGTTCCCGTCGGCTCCGGCCGCCAGCCTGCCGGGCCCGGCCACGGTGCCCGCCTCTGCCCGCGTCTAATGAGTTTTCCACCCCAAACACCGCGTAAGTGCTTGACGGGAAGCCCCTGAGGGGTCAATCTGATCATCAAGCATGCGCGCGTGGGCGGTACTCACCGGCCAGCGCCCCTAGGCCGCGGCATGCGCAGTTTGAGGTTGGCGCCGTTGTGCGCTACTGTTGAGCGTTGCGCTGGTTTCCTCCTGCCCACCTCTAATGCACCCCGACACCGTGGTCTTGGTCTGAGTCTTGTCGTCCCAGCTCAGAGACCTTTTACGTGTTGTGCGCATCGGCGGACAGGGAGCACGGGCGCGAACTTACGCAGATGAGCGGCGAAAGGCCCGGCGCACGCCGGAAACCCGAAGTCCGCATGAGGTGCCGGAAGGAATGCATCTTGGCAGTCTCCAGCCAGAGCAAATCGACCACTAGTTCTTCTAACTCGGTTCCGGGGGCGCCCAAAAGAATCTCATTTGCCAAGCTGCGCGAACCCCTCGAGGTTCCGGGCCTGCTGGACGTCCAGATCGACTCCTTCGACTGGTTGATCGGCACACCCCGCTGGCGCGAGATCGCCAAGGCCCGCGGTGATATCGACCCCAAGAGCGGCCTCGAAGAGGTACTCGACGAGTTGTCCCCGATCGAGGACTTCTCCGGCTCGATGTCACTGAGCTTCACCGACCCGCGCTTCGACGAGGTCAAGGCGCCGGTTGATGAGTGCAAAGACAAGGACATGACGTACGCGGCCCCGCTGTTCGTCACGGCCGAGTTCATCAACAACAACACCGGCGAGATCAAGAGCCAGACGGTCTTCATGGGCGACTTCCCGATGATGACCGAAAAGGGCACCTTCATCATCAACGGCACCGAGCGCGTGGTGGTCAGCCAGCTGGTGCGGTCCCCGGGTGTGTACTTCGATAAGTCCAAGGACAAGGCAACCGACAACGACATCACCAGCGTCAAGGTGATTCCGGGACGCGGTGCCTGGCTGGAGTTCGACGTCGACAAGCGCGCCACCGTCGGCGTGCGCATCGACCGTAAGCGCCGCCAGCCGGTCACCGTGCTGCTCAAGGCGCTCGGCTGGTCAGGCGAGAAGATCCGGGAGCGCTTCGGCTTCTCCGAGATCATGATGTCGACGCTGGAGAAGGACAACGCCGCCGGCCCCGACGAGGCGCTGCTGGAGATCTACCGCAAGCTGCGTCCGGGCGAGCCGCCGACCAAGGAGTCCGCGCAGACCCTGCTGGAGAACCTGTTCTTCAAGGAGAAGCGTTACGACCTGGCCCGGGTGGGTCGCTACAAGGTCAACAAGAAGCTCGGCCTCAACGTCGGCAAGCCGATCACCAACTCGACGCTGACCGAAGACGACATCGTCGCGACGATCGAGTACCTGGTTCGTCTGCACGACACCCCCGAGGGTCAGACGTCGATGATGACCGCCCCCGGCGGCACCGAGGTGCCCGTCGAGGTCGACGATATCGACCACTTCGGCAACCGCCGGCTTCGTACGGTCGGCGAACTGATCCAGAATCAGATCCGGGTCGGGCTTTCCCGGATGGAGCGCGTCGTCCGCGAGCGGATGACCACCCAGGACGTCGAGGCGATCACGCCGCAGACCCTGAACAACATCCGTCCCGTCGTGGCGGCGATCAAGGAGTTCTTCGGCACCAGCCAGTTGAGCCAGTTCATGGACCAGAACAACCCGCTGTCGGGTCTGACCCACAAGCGCCG
>NZ_JAEMSG010000198.1 GCF_016462945.1 Mycolicibacterium sp.
ACCGGGTTCGACTCGGATGTCTCTGCCGAGGTCCAGGTGTCGGCCGAAATCGCCTCTGCCGGAGCAGTTTTGGTGTCCGGACGGTTGCTCTCGGAGATTACGCGATCGCTGCCGGCTAAGCCCGTCGAGGTGAGCGTCGAAGGGTCGCGGATGCTGCTGACCTGCGGCAGCGCAAAGTTTTCGTTACCCACGATGCCGGTCGAGGATTATCCGACCCTACCCACCTTGCCCGCCGAGACGGGAGTTGTTCCCGCTGACCTGTTCACCGAGGCGGTTGGCCAGGTTGCTGTTGCTGCCGGTCGTGACGAGACCATCTCCATGCTGACCGGTATCCGGTTGGAGATTGCAGGCGAGAAGGTGGTTCTGGCCGCCACCGATCGATTCCGGCTTGCGGTTCGCGAGCTGACATGGTCGACGTCCGCAGCCGATGTCGAAGCTGCGGTGCTGGTGCCGGCCAGAATGCTGGCTGAGGCTGCGAAGGCCGTCACCTCCGGATCAGAAGTGCATCTGGCACTGGGCACCGGCGCCGCGGTCGGGGAGGCACGACTGCTCGGTATGCGGAGCGCGGGCAGACGGAGCACGACCAGTCTGCTGGAAAACGAGTTCCCCAAGTTCCGCCAACTTCTGCCGAGCGAACACACCGCGATGGCGACCATCGGTGTCGCGGAGCTCACCGAGGCGATCAAACGCGTGGCCCTCGTCGGCGGAGCACAGGTACGGATGGAGTTCGGCGAAGGATCGCTACGCCTGTCCGCCGGCGCGGACGGCGTCGGTTCGGCTGAGGAGGAGCTACCCGTGGAGTTCGCCGGCGAACCTCTGACCATCGCTTTTAACCCCACTTACCTGACGGACGGGTTGGGGTCGCTGCATTCCGAACGCGTCACATTCGGGTTCACCACCTCCAGCAAGCCAGCAGTGCTGCGGCCCGCCGGTGAGGGCAGCGACGAGGTCAGCGGCCCGGGACCGTTTCCGGCGGGGGCCACCGAGTATGTCTATTTGTTGATGCCGGTTCGCCTACCGGGCTGACCCGGTTAACCCGATGTATGTCCGCCACCTCGCCCTGCACGATTTTCGGTCCTGGGCTGAACTCGACCTGGAGCTGGCGCCGGGGCGGACGGTGTTCGTCGGAGCAAACGGTTTCGGCAAGACCAACCTCGTCGAAGCGCTGTGGTACTGCGCGACCCTCGGATCCCACCGCGTCGCTACCGACGCTCCGCTGATCCGCACCGGAGCCGAGCGCGCGATCGTCTCCACGATTGTGGTCAATGAGGGCCGCGAGCTCGCCATCGATCTGGAGATCGCCGCTGGCCGGGCCAACAAAGGTCGGCTCAACCGGTCACCCGTCCGCAGCACCCGAGACGTGCTGGGCGCCGTGCGGGCCGTGCTCTTCGCCCCAGAGGACCTCGCCCTGGTCCGCGGAGATCCAAGCGAGCGCCGCCGGTATCTTGACGAGCTCGCGACAGTGCGCCGACCCCGAATCGCCGCGATCAGGGCCGACTACGACAGGGTGCTCAGACAGCGAACCGCGCTGCTCAAATCGGCGTCCGGTGGTCGATTCCGGACCGACCCCGGCTTACTCGACACCCTCGCGGTGTGGGACACGCAGCTGGCCGCGACAGGTGCCGAGCTGATGGCGGCACGCCTAGAACTGGTCAACCAGCTTTCACCCGAGGTTGAGAAGGCCTATCAGCTATTGGCGCCGGCGTCGCGACCGGCCGCCATCGTCTATCGCGCGGGCATTGAGACGGCCCACCCGGACGGTGTGGGCGCGGGCACCGCCCTCCTCGAGGCGGCACTTCTGGAGGCGCTCGAGCGTCGACGGGATGCCGAACTCGAACGCGGCATGTGTTTGGTGGGGCCCCACCGCGATGACTTGGAGTTGCGGTTGGGTGACCAGCCCGCCAAGGGTTTCGCCAGCCACGGCGAGTCGTGGTCGGTGGCGCTGGCATTGCGGCTGGCCTCCTATGAATTACTGAGCGCGGAGGGCAGCGAGCCGGTACTTATCCTTGACGACGTGTTTGCCGAACTGGACAACTCCCGCCGCCGGGCCCTCGCCGACGTCGCGGCCGGCGCCGAACAGGTGCTGGTAACCGCCGCGGTCGGGGAGGACATTCCGGCGGACTGGGACGCCACCCGGATCGGGATAACCCTGCGCGACGACGAGACCGGGCGCGCTTCGGCGGTGGCGCCGTGACCGAGCCCGGC
>NZ_JAEMSG010000199.1:0-1094 GCF_016462945.1 Mycolicibacterium sp.
GTCTCCATGCCCACGTCGACATGGGTGAAGAAGTGCTTCTGGATGATCAGCCCGAGAATCGAGACGAAGGTCAGCGGCGCGATGATCGCGCCGTAGCCCAGATCTGCGGCGGCCTCCTCATCGTGGCTGGCGGGATGCCTGTCCTGCACCGAGTGGGCGTACTGGCGGATCTGCTCCCGTCCGACGACAAAAGTATCCGGGTACTCCCAGACCATTCCCTCGATACCGGACTTGAGACCCACCGCTAGGCCAGTTTCGCCGTGGCGACGGCCCGGCCGAAGATCTTCTTGCCACCGGTGGTGGCGGTCAGCGCGAGGGTGACGGTCTTGGTCTCCGGGTCGGTCGCCTTGACCCGGCCGGAGAATAGGATCTCGGCGCCGATGCCATCATTGGGAACAGGCACGATCGCGGTGAAGCGCACGTTGTACTCGGTGACCGCACCTGGGTCGCCCACCCAGGACGTGATGAAGCCGCCGCCGAGGCCCATGGTGAGCATGCCGTGGGCGATCGCGGTGTCCAGGCCCACCTGCTTGGCGATCTCGTCGTCCCAGTGGATCGGGTTGAGGTCACCGGACACCCCGGCATAGTTCACCAGATCGCCCCGGGTCAGCTTGATGACCTGCTCCGGCATCTCGTCGCCGACCTTGACCGAACTGAACTCACGCAGTGTCATAGCTGAAGCCACTCTCTCCGTTTTCCGCACTCCGCCCGGCCAGCGTCGTGTAGTTCTCCTGAACGACGTCGCCGTCGTCGTTGGTGATCAAGACTTTGTTGACGACGATGTCGGTGCCGTGCGCCTGCCTGATCTCGTGCACATACACATCGCAGTAGAGCTTGTCCCCGCACTTGATCGGCCGCTGAAATTTCAGGACCTGATCGACGTGGACGATCTTATGGTCGGCCAACGTGATGCCGTGATGGGTGAAGGACGCCACCTGCGCCACGTAGCCGAACATCGAGATGAACGTCAGCGGTGCCGGCAATCCGCTGTAGCCAAGCTCCGCGGCGGCGTCATCGCTGAAGAAAACCGCGTCGGTGTTCTTGACCGCGTTGGCGTACTCGCGCGCCTTCTCTCGTTCAACCATGTAGTAGTC
>NZ_JAEMSG010000199.1:1104-2189 GCF_016462945.1 Mycolicibacterium sp.
GTAGTAGTCGGGGTAGCGAAAGTGCGCCCCGAGCAGCTTTTTGGAGAGAGCCACCGAAGCAGCGCTCAGCGAGACTCTTTGTGCGGCTGGTGCGATCCGCAATTCGGGCAGAACTTCTTCAGCTCCAACCGATCGGGATCGTTGCGTCGGTTCTTCTTGGTGATGTAGTTACGGTGCTTGCACACCTCGCACGCCAAGGTGATCTTCGGCCGTACATCTGTACTTGAGGCCATGTCAGACTCTCTTTCAGACTTCGTCGTTTTTCAAAACCTGCGTTGTTCACTGCGGGTACAACCTGTAGCGGTGGGGGGACTCGATCCCCCGACCTCACGATTATGAGTCGTGCGCTCTAACCAGCTGAGCTACACCGCCGCGACGGAGTCGCCAGTGGGCCCGGCGTCCACCGAGCCCCCTAACGGAATCGAACCGTTGACCTTTTCCTTACCATGGAAACGCTCTACCGACTGAGCTAAGGGGGCCTACCCGAACCGTCGTATCAACCGCGCCACGGGCCTCACAGAGGGTACAGCCTGCGGCTGGGCCCAGCCAAACCGCACGCCAGAGCCGTTATCGACGGGTTAGCTGGTCGCGACCTTGGCCGCGGTGCGAGCGTGGCCGGCGACCCTGGCTGCCGCTGACCGGCCGCCGGGCGCGGCGTCTACCTCGGCGGCTGAGGCGCGGGGCACGGCGGCGTGGGCCGGGCGGCGAAGATCGCCTCGGCCGGCGACCGGAGCCGCAGCAGCCGCAACACGCGGGGACGCGGCGGTGCGAACGGCGGCCCGGGGTGTCGACGATCCACGAACCGCTGCCAACGGCGGCAGCGGGGGCAATGGCGCGAGTCCTAACCACTGCAACTCCGCCGACACCCAGTTATAGCCGATGTCATACAGGGTGCTGCCGTACACGGAGAGCGTCCCGATGATGTTCAACGGGTTCTGCACGACGCCCGCCAGAGCGTTGACCGTCGCCTCGACGACCGGCTGGATGCCCTGGAAATAGTTGATGTTGATCTGCGCCGCGATCAGGCCACCGACGATCGGAACAAAGTTGACCAGGTAGGAGCCCCCACCCACCACGTATTGGAC
>NZ_JAEMSG010000130.1 GCF_016462945.1 Mycolicibacterium sp.
CCGTGGGGGGTTGCGGCGGGCGGCCAGGCGAACCCTGCGGCCTACCCACCTCGAAGCTCACCGGCGGGCCGTCCGGATTGCCGAGGTTCACCGTGGTGCCGTCGGTGATATCGACCTCCTGAACCCGACGGCCGTGGACGAACATTCCGTTGAGCGATCCGTTGTCAATCGCCACCCACCGGCCCCGGTCGAACCGCAGCACGATGTGCGCGCGCGACACCAGAGGATGGGCCAGGCGCACATCGGCCCGCAGATCTCGGCCGACGACGACATCAGGTCCGGCGGAGAAGGTGCGTGGCGGCCCGTTGTACCGAACGGTCAGAACAGGCGCGGAGGGCTGGCTCATCGGCGTCAACTCTATCGGTAGAGCTGCGGCGAACCGGTCAGCTTGGGCCGCCTGTCACCACGCAATGCGTCCGGGTGTAAATGGTCGGCATGCACTTATTGCAGTGGGTGCACAGCGAGCGCACCGAGTGCTCGTCGCCGTCTGCCCGGATCCGGTTGATCAGGTCAGGCTCGGCCAGCAGCGCGCGTCCCATGGCGACGAAGCCGAACCCCGCAGCCATCGCCTGATCCATGGTCTGCCGATTGGTGATGCCGCCGAGAAGGATCAGCGGCATCGTGAGCTCGGCGCGGAAGCGCTCGGCATCGCGGAGCAGGAAGGCATCCCGGTAGGGGTACTCGCGGAGGAACTTTTTTCCGGTCATCCGCATACCCCAGCGCAGCGGAGGTGGGAATGCGGCCGCGAACTCTTTAATGGGGGAGTCACCGCGGAACAAATACATCGGATTGACCAGCGAGCTGCCCGCAGTCAGCTCCAGCGCATCAAGTCCACCGTCATCCTGCAGCCACCGCGCGGTCTGCAGCGCCTCCTCCATATTGATGCCGCCGCGCACCCCGTCGGCCATATTCAACTTGGCCGTCACCGCGATCGGTGCGGCGCCGTCCTTCTCCACCTCGCGGCGAACCGCCAGCGCGATACTGCGTGCCAGCTTCGCACGGTTCTCCAGCGATCCACCGAAGGAGTCGGTGCGGCGATTGATCAACGGGGACAAAAACGAACTCGCCAGGTAGTTGTGGCCGAGGTGAATCTCGACCGCATCGAAGCCGGCCTCGATGGCCAGCCGGGCCGCGGCGGCATGTGCGGCGATCACCTCATCGATGTCACCGCGGCTGGCGTGTTTGGCGAAGCGCATCCCGATCGGGTTGAAGAACCGCACCGGCGCCAGTGCGCGAGCCTTGTTGGATGCGGCGTTGGCGACCGGACCGGCGTGGCCGATCTGCGCGCTGATCGCCGCGCCCTCGGCGTGCACGGCATCGGTGAGGCGGCGCAGCCCTGGCAACGCCTCGGGCCGCATCCACATCTGCTTGCCGTCGGTTCTGCCACCCGGGCTGACCGCGCAGTACGCAACCGTGGTCATGGCGACCCCACCGGCGGCGATCGCCCGGTGGAACGCGATCAGGTCATCGGTGACCAGCGCCTGCGGCGTGCGCCCCTCGAAAGTGGCCGCTTTGATGATTCGGTTACGCAGCGTGATCGGGCCCAGTTTCGCTGGGCTGAAAACATCCGGTGCGCCGTCCATATGCAGAATGTAGTCGTGATCGCAGAAACCCTGGACGGCAAGCTGACCCGCGACGAGATCTTCGTCGACCTCACCCGGCGCGTCGCAGCCCTGACGGCGGCCGGAAAGACTCCGGGTCTGGGCACGGTGCTGGTGGGTGATGACCCCGGTTCGCACGCCTACGTGCGCGGTAAGCATTCCGACTGCGCCAAGGTGGGCATCACCTCAATCCGACGCGACCTGCCCGCCGACGTCAGCCAGGAGCGCCTCAACGAGACGATCGACGAACTCAACGCCAACCCGGACTGCACCGGCTACATCGTGCAGCTGCCGTTGCCGCGTCATCTCGACGAGAACGCCGCGCTGGAGCGGATTGACCCGGCCAAGGACGCCGACGGCTTACACCCCACCAACCTGGGCCGGCTGGTACTCAACGAGAAGGCTCCGCTGCCCTGCACACCGCGGGGGATCGTGCACCTGTTGCGTCGCTACGACGTGCCGATCGACGGTGCGCACGCGGTGGTAATCGGTCGCGGTGTCACCGTCGGCCGCCCACTGGGCCTGCTACTGACTCGACGCACCGAGAACGCCACAGTCACGTTGTGCCACACTGGAACTCGGGATCTGGCATTGCTGACAAAGCAGGCCGACATCATTGTTGCTGCGGTCGGTGTGCCGCACATGCTGACCGCCGACATGGTCAAGCCCGGCGTGGCCGTGGTCGATGTCGGAGTCAGCCACGTCGACGGCAAGCTCACCGGTGATGTGGCGCCGGACGTCTGGAATGTCGCGGGGCATGTGTCGCCGAATCCGGGCGGTGTCGGCCCGCTGACGCGGGCCTTCCTGTTGACTAACGTGGTGGAACTGGCAGAAGCGGCCCGATGAAGGTGCGGGCGCAGTGGCCGATCCTCACCGTCGCCGCGATCTTCAGCGTCGCACTGATTCTGGTGGCGGCCGGATTCTGGCGACGCGGCGCCCTGCTGATCGGGATCGGGGTGGGTTTGGCCGCGGGATTGCGGCTGCTGCTCCCCGATGAGCAAGCCGGCCTGCTGGTGGTGCGCTCCAAGCGCCTCGACTTCGTGACCATGGCCGGGATATGCGCGTCGGTGGTCTACATCGCCTTCACCATCGACCCGCTCGGGACTCGCTGAGCACAGCCGATCAACCCAAAGTGGCTCGGACGCACACGGTGATATACGGCATTGCCAGTCCGGTGGAATTGGCCAGCGCCGGATGGGTGGCCAGCAGCTCGCGGACTTCATCGAGGGTGCGGGCGCGCACCGCGGCGGGTGAGGTGATGCAGTAGCTGCGCGAGGTGACGTAGTCGATCAGCGCTTGCGGCGTGATGTAGTTCGTCCACTCCACCTGATGGGTCGCGGTGTCGATGAACGGCGCCGGTAGATCGACCGTGGCGTTATCCCGGTCATGCTCCAGGCCGACGATCCGGCCGAAGTCCTTGACCCAACCGGACCTTTCATCCCGGGTGTTCCACAGCACTCCCAGCCGGCCGCCGGGTCGCAGCACGCGGGCGATTTCAGCCACGGCACGCTCGGGGTCGAACCAGTGCCAGGCCTGCGCTACCAGCACAGCATCAACGGCGTTGTCGGGCAACGGGATCTGTTCGGCGGACCCGAGCAGAGCAGGGGTGTCGGGCAGTGCGCTGCGCAGCATGTCCAGCATTTCGGCGATCGGATCGACGCCGATAACGTGCAGACCCCGTTCCACCAGTCGGGTGGTCAACTTGCCGGTTCCGGCGCCCAGGTCGAGTACGTCGTGAGCATCCCAGTCGTCGGTGGGGGCCAACAACCAGTCGACGGCCTCCGGCGGATAGGAGGGCCGGCCCCGCTCGTAAGCCGCGGCCTGCGACCCGAACGACAGCGAGCGTTCGTGGCGCGGGTCGCTCATGTGTCGCCGTCGGCCAGGGCCAGAGTCTCCCGGATCAGCTCGCCCACGGACTCGGTCTCGAGCAGGAAACCATCATGGCCGTAGATCGAGTCGACGATCTGCAGGCCCGTGCAGCCCGGCAGCAGATCGGCGAGCTCGGACTGCAGGCGTAGCGGGTAGAGACGGTCGGAGGTGATCCCGCCGACGACCACGGGCACCGAACAGGACTGCAGCGCGGCGCTCACGCCGCCGCGGCCCCGT
Organism: Mycolicibacterium sp.; assembly: GCF_016462945.1. GTDB lineage: Bacteria > Actinomycetota > Actinomycetes > Mycobacteriales > Mycobacteriaceae > Mycobacterium. Next base: position 3,708 of record NZ_JAEMSG010000130.1, read on the forward strand.
CCCACGTCATGGTTGGACAGGGTTTCGGTCAGCGCCACGTAACTGCCCGCATCGAACCGGTGAACCAGCTTGACGCCCTGGTGTTCGAGATAGCTCTGCACCGCGTAGCGGCCGCCGGCCAACGGGTCCTCATCATCCTGGGCGTTGTTTCCGAACCGGTGATCTAACTCCGCCTCGCCGCGGTAGGTGAGATGCGCGAACCGGCGTGCCAGTTGCAGGCCGGCGTCCGGTGACCGGCCGGTGCCGTAGTAGTCGCCACCCTGCCAGTCCGGGTCGGAGGTGATCGCCGCGATCTGGGAGCTCTGGGTTCCGATCTGGTCGGCGGTCGCTCGTGCCCCGACGGCCAGTACCAAAGCGGCCCGTACCCGATCGGGGTAGCCGACCATCCACTCCAGTGCGCGCGCTCCGCCCATCGAGCCGCCGATGACCGCGGCGACCTCGGGGACACCCAGCGCGGCAAGTGCGGCGGCGTCGGCATTGACCTGATCGCGCACCGTGATCGTGGGAAACCTTGAGCCCCATGGCTTGCCGTCGCGCGCCAGCGAACTGGGTCCGGTGGACCCGCGGCACCCGCCCAGGACGTTGGTGGCCACCGCACACCAGCGGTCGGTGTCGATCGGCGCGCCCGGACCGGCGATACCGCTCCACCAGTCCGGTATCCGGGAGTCACCGGTGAGAGCGTGCAAGACGAGGACAACATTGTCGCGCTCCGGCGACAGTTCGCCCCAACGCTGCACTGCGATGGAGACGTCATCGATCACCGCGCCGCATTCCAGCGTCAGCGGTCCGATATCGACGACGTCGACCTCACCTTCGGCGGGCAATGCCATGATGCGCTCGTGGGAGAGGGTCACGTCGCGCTCCCTGCGAAGCCGCGCTCGAGATCGGCCAGAATGTCATCGATACCCTCCAGCCCGACGGCCAGCCGGACCAGGCCGGGGGTGACCCCGGAGGCGAGTTGCTCCGCGGCGGACAGCTGCTGGTGGGTGGTCGATGCCGGATGGATCACCAGCGAGCGCACGTCACCGATATTGGCGACGTGGCTGTGCAGTCGCAGTGCGTCGACGAATGCCTTGCCGGCTTCGATTCCGCCGGCCAGTTCGAATGACAGCACCGCGCCCACGCCCTTCGGCGCGAGCGCGCGGCCGCGGTCATACCAGGGCGAACTGGGCAACCCGGCGTAGTTGACGCTCACCACATCTTTGTGGCCGGCGAGGAACTCGGCGACCTTCTGCGCATTGGATACATGACGCTCGATCCGCAGGCTCAATGTCTCGAGTCCCTGGGCGATCAGGAAGGCGTTGAACGGGGCAGCCGCCGAACCGAGGTCGCGCAGTAGTTGGACCCTGGCCTTGAGTGCGTAGGCCGGTGCACCCAGATCGGCGAACACCACGCCGTGATAGCTCGGATCCGGTTCGGTGAACCCTGGAAACCGCCCGTTGGTCCAGTCGAAGTTACCGCCGTCGACGATCACACCGGCGATCGCGGTGCCGTGGCCGCCGAGGTACTTGGTGGCTGAGTGCACAACGATGTCCGCGCCATGGGCGATGGGCTGGATCAGGTACGGCGTCGCGATGGTGTTGTCCACGATCAACGGCACACCGTTGTCGTGGGCGATCTTCGACACACCGGGGATGTCGAGGATGTCGATCTTTGGGTTGGAGATGGTCTCGGCGTAGAAGGCCTTGGTATTCGGCCGGACCGCTGCCCGCCAGGAGTCGAGGTCGTCGGGGTCGTCGACGAACGTGGTTTCGATTCCCAGCTTGGGCAGCGTGTAGTGCAAGAGGTTGTAGGTGCCGCCGTAGAGCCGGGGGCTGGAGACGATGTGATCGCCGGTGCCGGCGATATTGAGGATCGCAAGGGTTTCCGCGGCCTGGCCCGACGCCAGGAAGAGCGCCGCGACGCCGCCCTCGAGGGACGCGATCCGTTGCTCGACGACATCGGTGGTCGGGTTCATGATCCGGGTGTAGATATTGCCCGGCTCTGCCAGCCCGAACAGCGCGGCGGCATGGTCGGTGCTGTCGAAGGTGTAGGACGTCGTCTGGTAGATGGGCAGGGCACGGGCGTTGGTGGCGGAGTCAGGGGTTTGGCCCGCGTGGATCTGCTTGGTTTCGAACGACCAATTTGCTTCAGGGTTAGTCATAGAGCTACGGCCTCCTCAGGTACGGGCAGGTTTCCCTGCCTCCTTAGGGGCCCGTCAGGGCGGGCCCGCGCTTGCCGTGCAGCCGACTGCGACTGCCCAACCTGGTCATCACCCGAGGCACCCCACCGCGGTTGGAGGGTTGCCGGCCAGCAAGCCGGGGCTTGACGCTGGCACTCATGACCGATCGGAATTCTATCCCACACCTGCGGTGGCTGGCTAGCCGGTCGGAGCACCGGAGCCGTGCTGCCGTGCCATTTCGCCCCTTGTAATGTTGCCCCGGCGGGTGCTTGCTCGCCGGTGCGTAGGAGGAAGAGCGACTCACATGTCGAGCGGACAGAAGATCAAAGTCGAGGGCACCGTTGTCGAGCTCGACGGCGACGAGATGACACGCATCATCTGGAAGCTGATCAAAGACACCCTGATCCTGCCGCACCTCGATGTGAATCTGGAGTACTACGACCTCGGCATGGAGCACCGCGATGCCACCGACGACCAGGTGACGATCGACTCCGCGTATGCCATTCTCAAGCACGGCGTCGGCGTCAAGTGCGCGACTATCACGCCGGACGAGGCCCGGGTCAAAGAGTTCGACCTCAAGAAGATGTGGCTGTCACCCAACGGGACCATCCGGAATATTCTCGGCGGCACAATTTTCCGTGCACCTATTGTCATCTCCAATGTTCCGCGGCTGGTCCCGGGCTGGACCAAGCCGATCATCATCGGCCGGCACGCCTTCGGCGACCAGTACCGGGCCACCAACTTCAAGGTCGACCGTCCCGGCACGGTGACGATCACCTTCACCCCTGAAGACGGCTCCGAGCCGATGGTGCACGAGGTGGTGCGGATCCCCGAGGACGGCGGGGTGATGATGGGGATGTACAACTTCAAGAAGTCGATCCAGGACTTCGCCCGCTCGACGTTCAGCTACGCCCTGGTGCAGAACTATCCGGTGTACCTGTCGACCAAGAACACCATTCTCAAGGCCTATGACGGCATGTTCAAGGACGAGTTCCAGCGGATCTTCGACGAGGACTACAGAGAGCAGTTCGATGCTCGCGGGCTGACCTACGAACACCGGCTCATTGACGATATGGTGGCGTCCTGCCTGAAGTGGGAGGGCGGCTACGTCTGGGCGTGCAAGAACTACGACGGCGATGTGCAGTCCGACATCGTGGCCCAGGGTTACGGCTCACTGGGCCTGATGACCTCGGTGCTGCTGACCCCGGACGGCAAGACTATGGAGGCCGAGGCTGCGCACGGCACCGTTACCCGGCATTACCGCCAGCATCAGCAGGGCAGGGCCACCTCCACCAACCCGATCGCGTCGATCTTCGCCTGGACACGCGGGCTGGAGCATCGCGGCAAACTGGACAGCACCCCCGAGGT
>NZ_JAEMSG010000034.1 GCF_016462945.1 Mycolicibacterium sp.
GTTGTCTTGGCCCGATCCGCGAGCCCCGGAAGAAACCCGTCGGGCCGGCTTGGACGCCGACGAGCCCAACGTGCGGCGCGCAAGCCCCACCTCCGCCGGCGTCGACGCTGCCACCGGCGACGGCGATACCGCCGACCGCGACCCCGCCGACCGCGACCCCGACCCCGACCTACCCGATTTGGCCGGCCCGGCCTGCACCCTCGCCACCGGCCCCGACCCCGCTACGGGCCCGGAGGCAGTGCTCGACCCCGACTCCGCGCCGGGACCCGTCGTATCGGCAGAGGCCACCGACTGCATCGACGCGAGTGTCGTACCCACGCCCACCGCCACCGCCACCGCGCCGACCCGGGCCCACCCATCCGCAGCACGATGCGTCCGACCCGACCCGGCAATGCTCCGAGAACCTTTGACGCGGTCCGAATCGGGTGACGCACTCATCGGGCCCGCCTCTCCTGAAACTTTGCCCAGTGCAGACCCTGTGGGTGCATCGAGAGGCTTATTTGCCAGGTGTGCACGAGAACTATCACGTGTGCCCCCACGCCCCTAGTTAACCATTGCACCAAGTCATAGTCGAAGCGGTCAGGGACGTCGACCGATGCCACCGAGGTCAGTTTTCCTCAGGCCGAAGTCGGGCCGGCGGGATAGGCTGCCGACGAGATGGTCTTTCCGACTGGCTGAAGGTGAACGAGATGAGCCTAACGACAGACGTGCCGGCCACGTTTCCCGCCCATGACCCGGCGGGCTGGCGACAAGTGCCCGTTTCCTGCACCCCACTGGACCCGGCCCGGGTCGCAGCGCTGATGGCCAAGGAGTGGGAACGCTACGTCAAGGCCACCCCGGGCTCGGCCGACCATGCGGCCCTTTCGAGCAAGACCTTGCCGCTGGGTGTGACCAGCAGCTTCCAGTACTGGGATCCGTACCCGATGGGCGTGAAGTCCGCGCGGGGCGCCTACGTCACCGACTGTGACGACCGCCAGGTGCTGGATCTGTCGATGGGCTTTGGCGCAATGCTCGTCGGCCACCTCAACCCGACGGTGGTGGCGAAGGTCAAAGAGTCCCTGGATGATATCGGCACGCTTTTTGTGACGCCGTCGCCAATCTCGACCGACGTTGCCGAGAGGTTCAAGGAACGCTTCGGTTTGGACATGTTGCGGTTCACCAACTCCGGCACCGAGTCGACGGGGTACGCGGTGCGCGCCGCACGGGCCTACACCGGCAGGAAAGCCATCGTGAAGATCGAAGGTGGCTACCACGGCGGCTATGACGGCCTTTCAGTGTCGGTCAAGCCGGGCCTTGACGAGATCGGTCCCGCGGACCATCCGATCCCGCAGGTGCCCTTCGATGTGGAGCCCGGCGTCGTGCACGTGGTGGCCTATAACGACATCGGCCAGATGCAACGCGTGCTGGACGCGCACGGCAAAACCATTGCCTGCGTAGTCATGGAACCGGTCATCGAGAACCTCGGCATCGTGTTGCCCGATGCCGGCTACCTGGCCGATGTTCGTGCACTGTGCGACGCGCACAATGTGCTGCTGATTTTCGACGAGGTCAAGACCGGTCTGACCGCGGGTGCCCACGGCGCAGCCGCACGATTGGGCGTCAAGCCTGATCTGATCACGTTGGCCAAGTCCATCGGTGGCGGCCTGCCGCTGGCCGCGTTCGGCGGAACCGCGGAAGTCATGCAGGTCGTCGTCGACAACCGCATGGCCCACTTCGGCACCTATAACGGCAACCCGCTGTGCATGGCTGCGGCTCTCGCGGTCGATGAGATCGCCACCCCGCAGGCGCTGGCCGCGGCCGAACAGGTCAACGACAACGCCATGGAAGCCATGGACACCATCATCCGCGAGTACGAGCTACCGGCCCACACCGTCGGCTTCGGCGTCAAGGGTGCGGTGACCTGGTCACCGACCCCGATCCGCAACTACCGCGATTACAAACTGAGCACCGACTTCGAGGCCGCTGAGTTGGGTTGGTTGTGGGGCATTAACCGTGGCATCCTGACCCCGCCCGGCATGGACGATCAGTGGCTGGTGTCGCTGGCGCACACCGATGCGGATATGGGTAAGTGGGTCGATGCGTTCGGCGAACTGGCCAGGGAGTTACGGGCCTAACCTCACGGATGTAGGTTCCACTGCCCGCAATCGCCAGCCAGGACGTCGTTGACGTCGACTTCGATGCCGCCGACCAGCGGACCTGGATTAGATGCCGTGGCCACGATCCGTTGGTAGAGAACTGCGGTGGGTTCGACCTGAGAGCCGGACCAGGCTTTGGTCTGCCAGGCCCACCGGTGGCCGGGTGTGCTTGAATTCCCGATGACGCCATCGGCGCCGGCCCACTGGCATGGCCTGATACCGCCGTAGATGCCGGTGCGTTGCACCCCCAGGACCGCGTTGATTCCGCGAAACCACGGCAGCGCGCTCGCGTTCCAGGTGTCGCGGCTGATGTCGTCGTCGACGGAAAAGAAGATCGGCGCACTCTGGCCGCCGCCCGCCGCGGTGTGTAGTTGCCAGGCGGTCTGCGCATCGGCGACGCCGCCCGGGTAGCCGCGCGTGAAGTCCGATGGTGCCGTCCCGCCCGGCTTGCCGTATTGATAGTTGCTGACGATGACCAACCCCGCTGCGGTCAGCGACTCGGCGTAGGGCCGGGTGATCGGCTTGGCGCCGAAGTTGGAGCCGGGACGCGACAGTGAGACGTAGTTGATGACACCGGAGTAGCCGGCGGCGCGAATGTCCTCCGCAGGAATCTGGCGCATGGCGAAGTCGATCAGCATGGGAGCGGCGGCCGCCGCCTCAGGCGTGCCCACACGTACTGCTGCCGTACCCAACCCGGCCAGCGCCGACACCGCAGTGGCGTAGCGCAGTGCGTCGCGCCGGGAAACCGGGCGCGATCGCCGGGGGCTTCCAGTGCCCGATGAGTCTTCCACCGCGTGATGTTAACAATGTGGCTGCTGTTATCGGCGTAGCCCGCGCTGGTGAATCGGAGTCAAGCGGCCATCACTCCGTCGTCCCGGGCGTCCGTGCGTGCCAGTACCCGGTCACGCCAAATCCAGGGCTATCTCGATCATCTTGGTGAACGCCGTCTCGCGTTCCTGCGGGGTGGTATGCAATCCAGCGGGGATGTTGTCGCTGACGGTGAAAATTCCCAATGCGTCTACGCCTGCGGCCGCGGCATTGGCGAACAGACCGGCGGATTCCATCTCGACGGCAAGGATTCCCATCTTCGCCCACTTGCCGAGCGCATCAGGGTCGTCGTTGTAGAAGACGTCCGAGGAGAGGATGTTGCCGACGTGGGTGCGCTGCCCGTGTTTGTCGGCGATGCGCTTCGCCTTCTCCAGCAGACGGTACGACGACAGGGGGGCGTAGGTTCCGGGCAGGCCGAACTGACTCAGATAGTTGGAATCCGTCGAGGCGCCCTGGGCGATGACGACGTCATAGAGATCAATGTCTTCTTGAATGGTGCCGCAGCTGCCGACCCGAATCAGATTCTTGACGTCGAAGACGTGGATCAACTCGTAGCTGTACAGCGAGATCGACGGGATACCCATGCCGGTGCCCATCACTGAGATCTTGCGGCCGCGGTAGGTACCGGTGAACCCGTACATTCCCCGAACTTCGTTGAAGCAACGGTGATTGTCGAGGTAGGTCTCGGCGATGAATTTGGCCCGCAACGGGTCACCCGGGAGCAGGATCGTCTCGGCAATCTCCTCCCCGTGTGGATCGATATGCGGGGTGCGCTTGCTGGACATGTGGCGGGTGCCCCCTTCGGCGTCGGTCCAACTAGGCAGTAAATGTCGGTCTGGCTGCTGGGGTGTCGATTCTGCGCCAATTCTCAGCCCCGTGGTTGGACAACGCTAACGCTATGTCCGTAGCCTTCTTCAAACCTAGGCACTCGGACCGGCAGTTCGACGACAACGTCGATGGCAGTCAAAGGATGCGCAGTCTTGAAGTTTGACTTCTCTTTTCTGGCGAAATTCGTCGTTCGTAAGCAGGTTGCTACGGCGATCGCCGGATTGACGGCCTTCAGCGCGGTGTGGGGCGGCGCCGCATACGCTGATCCCGCCCAAGACAATGTGGCAAATTTCACCGAGTTGTCCCAGCGGGCTGAACAGTTGCTCGAGACCGTGCAGGCGGCTCAGTTGGACCTCGACCAGAAGCTGCAGCTGCAAAGTGATGCAGACACCAAACATGCTGATGATCTGGTGGCGCTCGACGCCGCCAAGGCCCAGCTCGCACCCCGGCAGGCCACCTTCGACAAACTCGCCGCCGCCATCTACGTGGGCGGACGTGCTGATGGCCTCACCGCGATCCTGACTGCCGCCTCGCCGCAGAGTTTCATCGACAAGCTGGCCGTCCAGCGCGTGATGACCACCACGATCTCCGATGCGCTGCAGAGTGTTCGCCAGGCTGAGCGGGAAGCGCAGGCCATCGAAGCGGCCTCTGCCGAGTCTGCGGTCAGCGCCCAGGCCGCCGCCGCCGCCGCCGCAGCCGTGCGGGCGGATTTACAGATGAAACAGTCGGAAGTGCGCACTCAGGTCGCTGTGCTGAAGACGCGCTACGGCATGCTCACTCCCGCCGAGCAGGCGTTGTTAGGTCCGGGGGCGGCCATTCCCACGGTCGGGATGAGCGGTCTGGTCCCCAACGCGAGATTCCTCGCGGCGTACATCATCGCCACCTACCCCGGTGTCCAGTCGATCGGAGGTGTGCGGGCCGACGCGTTGCCTGATCACCCCAGCGGCCACGCTGTCGACATCATGATCGGCTCAGACATTGGTCTGGGTGATGCCATCAACGCCGACATACAAAGTCAGGCGGCACGGTTCGGCGTTGCGTACACGATGTGGCGGGTGGCCAATCACTTCAACCACGTGCACGTCACGGTCTCCTGAGGATGCCGGAGGTGGACCAATCGTTCCCCGGTCGCTACACCGCGCGGGCCGACGCCGGCACCGCCGTATTCGGCATTGGTATGCGCATCAACCGGCTGTGGGCGGTGCATCGTTGGCTGCGACCGACGATCAACACCGTGCGGATGTGGTGGTAGATGAAACACGACCGGCCCGAGGGCTATCGCAACGGGTATCTGTACGTGTACTGGAGGGGCGTCGGGATGACGCAATACTGGCATGAGACATACCAGTTCACGCCGGGTACCTACGAGGCCATTTATGGCAGCATGCCCCGCTTCGGTCTTGCTGCGGCGGGCGATCACATTCCGATCGAGGCCGCCACCAACACCGCGCGGACCCGACTGGACGACAAGCCCAGCCTGCCCTAGCACCTCCCGCATGCTGCCCGCCATGAGGTGGCGATGCCTGGCCTCGGGCAGGTTGCGATATACAGGGACCGTGACTTCACTTGACGGCCTCGACCTCGGTGCGCTGGACCGCCATCTGCATGCCGTCGGGATCCCTCGTACCGGGGAGCTGGACGCCCAGCTGATCGCCGGCGGGCGATCCAATCTGACATTCCTGGTTTATGACGACGTGTCGAAGTGGGTGCTGCGCCGTCCGCCGCTCCACGGCCTCACCCCTTCCGCGCACGACGTGGTCCGGGAGTACCGGGTGGTCGCCGCGCTGGCCGATACCGCCGTCCCGGTGGCGCGGGCGGTCACCGTGAGCGGGGACGACTCAGTGCTCGGCGCCCCGTTTGGAATGGTCGCCTACGTGCTGGGCCGGGTGGTGCGTAGCCAGGCTGAGTTGGAGTCGCTGGGCGGTCCGGCGGAGATCACCGGGTGCGTCGATACGCTCATCCGCGCGCTGGCCGGCCTGCACGCAGTCGACCCGCAGTCGGTCGGACTCGGCGAATTCGGAAGACCCGCAGGTTATCTGGATCGTCAGGTACGACGGTGGGGCGCGCAGTGGCAGTACGTCCGGCTGCCGGATGACCCGCGAGACGGCGACGTCGCCCGTCTGCATGAACGGTTGGCGCGGTCGGTGCCGGTGCAGAGCCGAATCTCGATCGTGCACGGCGACTACCGCATCGACAACACCATCCTCGATGCACACGACCCCACCGTCCTGCGAGCAGTGGTCGATTGGGAGATGTCCACGCTCGGTGATCCCCTGTCTGACGCTGCGCTGATGTGCGTCTACCGCGACCCCGCGATGGATCTGATCATCGACGCCCAAGCGGCCTGGACGTCGCCGCTGCTGCCGCCCGCCGATGAACTCGCGCAGCGATATTCGGTGATGTCCGGGCAGCCGCTGGCGCACTGGGGTTTCTATATGGCACTGGGGTACTTCAAGTTGGCGGTGATCGCCGCCGGTATCGACTTTCGGATGCGCATAGCCGCCGAGGCCGAACCGGAAGGGCACCCGGGCGGCGGATCCGATCGGGTCGGAGCAGCGGTGGCGCCGCTGATCGCGCGTGGTCTGGCGGCGCTGCGTTAGCCGATCGCACGTCGCGGTTATCGGGCGAATCCAGCTATCGGCAGGCAACGGTGCGGGAAGTAACGATAATCACCGGATGGAACTGGAAGTCATCGGCTTCGATCTGGTGTCATGTCTGACCGCTGAGGCCCAAGGCGCCGACCGCATCGAATTGTGTGCGAATCCTCACGAAGGAGGCACCACCCCGTCCTACGGGATGATCGCGGTGGCCAAAGAGAGCACTTCGATACAGCTGTTCCCGATCATCCGTCCCAGGGGCGGCGACTTCTTTTTTTCAGAGCTTGAGTTTCAGTCCATGATCGCTGATATCGAGCAGTGCGCGCAATTGGGTTGTGACGGTGTGGTGATCGGAATGCTCGCGGAAGACGGCAGAGTCGATGTCGATCGGTGCGCTGAGTTGATTCGGCACGCAGGCGCTATGGCGGTCACGTTTCACCGGGCGTTCGACCGGGTGAAGGATCCGATGCAATCACTGGAGGAAATCATTGACCTGGGTTGCACCAGAATCCTCACCAGTGGCCTGCATCCCAATGTTGAACTGGGACAGGATATGTTGCGGATGCTGGTTGACGCTGCCGGGAACAGAATCACGATCATGCCGGGATCCGGTGTCAGGTCCAACAACATCCTCGAGTTGGCAAAGTTGACCGGTGCCAAGGCATTTCACAGTTCAGCCCGATCGATACGCGCGTCATCAATGAAGTATGTCAACCCCGCCATGACAGAAGATCTCGATTCCGTCAGCATTGATGCCAATGAGGTATCGGAACTCAGACGGATACTTGATGCCTACGCACAGGGTCAAGCCGCCAGCCACGGGTGAGTTGCAGCGGAACCGGCTTTCATTCCAGCAGAATCAGCGTTGGCGGCCGGCCCGCCAACCGCGATACCCGCGGTGCGCGGCGAACGCACCGATGATCGCGGTGATACACCAGATCGCGATCGCCGCATAGGCCAACGGTGAGTTGAGGTTCGAGATCGACGCCCCCAGCGCGGTGTAGACGAACGCCCGCGGTATCGAGCCGATGGCGGCCCCAATCGCCATCTGCCACAACGGTAATCCGAAGGCGCCGAAGGTATAGGAGGCCAGCGCATCGGAGATGCCGGGGATGAAACGCTGTCCGACGACCGCCCACAGCCCGCGTCGCTGGATCTGGGTGTCGATGCGCTCTGCCCACTGCGCCCCGATGAGCGCCCGGGCACTGTCCCGGCCGGCGTGCCGGCCGATGAGGGCGGCGATCGTCGCCGTCAGCACCGTCGAGCCCAGGGTGACGAACGTTCCGAGCACCGGCCCGAATAGAAATCCGCTGCCGGCCGCAAGGAGAGGGCCGGGGACGAAGATCGCGGCCAGGAGGGCGGCTACCGGGATGTAGGCCAGCGGGGCAACGGGCCCGCACCTGGCGATCGCGGCGCGAACCTCCTCGATGTCGATCACCCGCCGGACGGCGATGAAATAGAACAGGGTGAGCAGGAAGGCGGCGAACAGCGCCAGCCGAAGGATGTGCTTTCGCCGACTTCCGGTCGGGGCGCCCTCGTCTTCAGTCACAGCAGTCTCGTCAGCGGAAGCGGACGTCCAACGTCGCCAGGCCGAAAATCTTCCGACCGTCGGATTTCGCGGAGACGAGGATGACACCGGTGCGGGTCTGCGGGTCCAGCGACTTGATCCGGCCACTGAACTCGATGTCGATGCCCTCGTTGGCTGACACGATCGCGGGCGCAGACAGTCGCACCGCGTAGCGGGTCACCGCACCGGGGTCACCGGTCCACGCTGAGGCGAATCCGGCGCCCAATCCCATCGTGAGCATTCCGTGAGCGATGACATCCGGTAGCCCCGCCAGTTTGGCGATGTCCTCATCCCAGTGGATGGGGTTGGCATCGCCAGCCACACCCGCGTAGTTGACCAGGTCGCCGCGGGACAACCTGGTGTGATGCACGCCCAACTCGTCGCCGACCTTCACGTCGTCGAAGCTCGCGGTGCCGGGCGTTCGGGCCGCATCGTCGGCGATCCTGAACTCATCCCCGGGGCGAACGGTCTTCTGGTAACCGGCTGCCCCCACGCTCATGATGTCCATATCGTGCATCATCATTCGCTGTACGGCTGCCTTGACCGCCGGATTGATGTCATCGGAGGTGACGCCGACGACGGTGGTGTGCAGGGTGTGGACCCGCTGGCCGGTGGTGTCGGTGAAGGTGTTGGTCACGGTGATCAGATCTCGGCCGGCGATCCGGCGCACCGAGGTCAGTTCGACGTCGATATGCAGCTCGTCGCCCTCCACAATCGGACGGTGTTGCTCGAAGACTTCCTCGGTTTGGACGTAGGTGTCGTAACCGACGACCACCTCCTCGAACATCCGGCGATTGCACGACATACCCGGAGTGGAGGTGAATGTCAGCGGCGCCACCAGACCCGGGTAACCGAGTTCCGCAGCCGCGGCGACATCCCAGTGCGCAGGGTGGTAGTCCTGTACGGCGCGGGCATACTCCCGCACCTTCTCCCGACCGACCAGATAGGTGCCATCCATCTGGTAGTGGTGGCCGACCCGCGATTCGAGATCGGGTACCTCTGATGCTGCGGTCATGAATTCGCCCAACTGTTTATCGGCTTGTGCGCATTATCGCCATATTCCGTGACGTCGAACCAAGCCACCCTAACCGCGTCAATGCTCCAACTGAACGACGGCGCGGGATTGGAGATTCGGGCCGATCATTTCTGTGACGATTCGCTGATGGTCGGGGTGGTCGCGATAGGCGATGAAGGACTCACGATCATCGAACGTGCCGACCACCGCGAAGTCGTAGGCATTCGGTGTGAGGCCGACGTCTGATCCGCAGAAGTAGCTACGGACGCCCTCGAAACGTGCGATAAGACCGCGTAGGGCATCGGCGATGTCACTATCGGCGAAGCCGTCTTCGCGCCACTTGAACGTCACTACGTGGGTGAATGCCATGGGTCCTACTGTAAGAAACCAACTCCTGTATGCGTAATTCGCGGTCCGAGCCGTGGTGCGACGATAGAACGATGACCGCAACGCTTGTCGCCAAGAACCTGGCCGGCGGCTTCGCCCACCGCACCCTCTTCGAGGGCTTGGACCTCACCGTGGTGCCGGGCGATGTCGTCGGCGTCGTCGGTGCCAACGGGGCCGGCAAGAGCACGCTATTGCGCATCCTGGCCGGGGATATCGGACCGCTCGACGGCACGGTCAGCACCACACCGACCGACGCGTTTGTCGGATGGCTGCCCCAGGAGCATCACCGCGTACCCGGGGAGACGGTCGCGGCCTATATCGCCCGCCGGACCGGGTGCGCCGCGGCGACGCATGCGATGGAGTCAGCGGCCGCGGATTTGGCCGAATCGGGTCAGGGTGCAGTGGAGGTGGATCCGGCCGACTTGTATTCCGCGGCGCTGGATCACTGGCTCGCCACCGGTGCGGCGGATCTCGAGGAACGCCTGCCTGCGGTCCTGGCTGAGTTGGGCCTCGACGCCGATTCGGTACGACCAGAGTCGACCCCGATGACCGCACTGTCGGGCGGGCAGGCGGCGCGCGTCGGATTGGCGGCGCTGATGCTGTCGCGGTTCGACATCGTCCTACTCGATGAGCCGACCAATGATCTCGACCTCGACGGTCTGGATCGGCTGGAGGCTTTCGTCCGCGATCTTCGTGGAGGCGTGGTGCTGGTGAGTCACGACCGGGAGTTCCTCGCCCGCAGCGTGACCCGAGTTCTCGAACTGGACTTGGCCCAGAACACCACCACTGTCTTCGGTGGCGGGTACGACAGCTATCTGGAAGAGCGTGAGGTCGCCCGCCGGCACCGCCGTGAACAATACGACGAGTTCGCCGATAAGAAGGCCGATCTGGTGGCGCGCGCCCGTACTCAGCGGGAGTGGTCGAGTCAGGGTGTTCGCAACGCGATGCGCAAGTCACCGGACAACGACAAGATCCGGCGGCGCGCGGCGACCGAGTCCAGTGAGAAGCAGGCGCAGAAGGTACGTCAGATGGAGAGCCGGATCGCCCGCCTGGAGGAGGTCGCCGAGCCGCGCAAGGAATGGACACTTGAGTTCACCATCGGAGCCGCACCCCGATCGAGTTCGGTCGTCGCCACTTTGGCCAATGCCGTTGTGCGGCAGGGGGATTTTGTGCTCGGCCCGGTGTCGGTACAGGTGGACGCTGGTGAGCGGATCGGAATCACCGGTCCCAACGGGGCGGGGAAGTCGACACTGTTGAGGCTTCTTCTCCGCCGCCAAGAACCAGATGAGGGCCGCGCGAGTCTCGGCGCCAACGTCGCCATCGGCGAGATCGACCAGGCCCGCGCCGAGTTCACCGGCCGGGGGCGGCTCATCGACTGTTTCGAGGCGCGGGTTTCCACGTGGCCTACGGCGGATGTGCGGACCCTGTTGGCGAAGTTCGGGCTGCGCGCAGACCACGTGGAACGCGTGGTCGACGAACTCTCGCCCGGTGAGCGAACTCGCGCAGGTCTTGCGCTGCTGCAGGCGTGCGGCACCAATGTTCTTGTTCTGGACGAGCCGACCAACCATCTCGATCTGGCCGCTATCGAGCAGCTCGAGCAGGCACTGGAGACCTATGACGGCGCGCTGCTGCTGGTGACCCACGACCGGCGGATGCTGCAGAACGTTCGCTTGGATCGTTCCTGGGTAGTGGACAACGGGCGGGTGGTCGAGCTGTAGCTCGCCGTGGCGGCCGTGCACTCAGAGAGTGAGCGTCGTGCCGGTCTCGCGCTCGGCGAACTCCCATAGCCGTGACGCATCCGCGTAGTCGCAGGCGACCGCGGCCCGCCCGCTGAGTGTCGGGCCGCCCTTGAGGCCCCAGCGGCTGTCGATGCCGACGTAGCTGCCGGGCGGGATCGGCTCGGTGATGCAGTACAGCGTGGGCGCGGCGCCGGCGTCGATATCGTTGGCCAGCACGTTGGCCGCTGATCTGACCACCGTGTGGAAGGCGGCCATCAACCGATCGTCAGAAACATTCGACAGGTTCGAGGCCACCCAGCCGGGGTGGGTCAGGTAGGTGCTCACCGGCGAGTCCGCGACGCGCAGCCGCCGATCGAGTTCAAGACCCCACAGCATCACCGCGAGTTTCGAGCGACCGTAGGCGCCAAGCGCTGACCACTTGCGCACCCGAAGGTGCGGATCGTCGAACGCAATGGTGGCGGTTCGGTGCGCGTCGGAGCCGACGTTGATGATCTGCGAACGCACCCGTGAGAACAGCAGGTTGGTCAACGCGAACGGGCCGAGAAAGTTGGTGCCCATCGTGGTCTCGAAACCGTCGACGGTGTCGGCGCGGTGCTGGGCGACCACGCCGGCATTGTTGATCAGGATGTCCACGTCGCCGTCGAACAACGATGGGAACGCCCGTACCGACGCCTGATCCGCGAGGTCGAGCTTGACGACCGTGGTGTCGCCGCCCATCTCGGCAGCGCGCTGCGCGCCGAGTTCGAGATTGCGGACCGCGAGGATCACCTGGGCACCTGCGCGGGCAAGGGTCGTTGCGGTGGCCAGCCCGACGCCGTTGGTTGCACCGGTCACGATGATGCGCCTGCCGTGGAGATTGCCGAGTCGGCTCACCGACCACCGTGTCGTCACCCCGGGAGCCTAACCGGTTTCTCTCAGTCGTCTGCGGCCACCAGTGAGCTCAGCCGTACGGCGGGGTTGTCCTCGGCGAACCCCTGCAGCCGCCACTTCGTGGTGAACAGCGCGAGCATGACGCCATCGGTTCGGGTGAGAACCTCCATCGACACCTGCTTGTCCACGAACGGTGCGTCCTCGGGATCCAGGGCGCGAGCGACGGTGTACGGCAGTGATTCCAGTGCGATCGGCGAGTTGAACTCGGTGTCCATTCGGTGGCTGGCGACCTCGAACTGCATCGGACCGACGGCGGCGAGCACAGGCGATTGGTCGCCGCGCCGATCCGACCGCAAAACCTGGACCACGCCCTCCTGGGCAAGTTGCTCGATCCCTCGGCGGAACTGCTTGTGCTTGCCGGGGTCGGTGCCCCTGGCTACGGCGAAATGTTCGGGGGAGAAGCTGGGAATCGGCGGAAAGTGCACGGGCACATCACGGAATAAGGTGTCTCCCGGTCGCAACGAGGCCGCATTGGCGAGTCCTATCACGTCTCCGGGCCACGCGTTGTCCAGTGTTGAGCGCTGTTGGCCGAACACCGACTGCGCGTATTTGGTGACGAAGGGCTTGCCGGTGGCGGCGTGGGTGAGCACGTCTCCGCGTTCGAAGGTGCCCGAGCAGACCCGGGCGTAGGCAATGCGGTCGCGGTGGGCGGAGTCCATGCCGGCCTGCACCTTGAAGACGAATGCGCTGAACGGCGAATCGACAGGCCGCAGATTGCCGTCGACATCGAGTTGGCCGCCGGGCGGGGGCGCAAGCCGAACGAGATTATCCAGCAGTTGGTTCACCCCGAAGTTCAGCGCCGCCGAGGTGAAGAGTACGGGGGTGGTAACACCGGTGAGGAAGGCCTCCTGGTCATGGTCACCGCCGTCGGCGGACAGCAGTTCGCACTCTTCGGCCGCGTTGTCCCAGTCGATCCCGGCGGCGGCGTGCGCGCGCTCGGGTGGAATATGTTCCTCGGGTGCCGCGGTCGCGCCGCCCGCGGTGCGGGTGAATCGGATGAAATTGCCGGTACGGCGATCCAGCACTCCCTTGAAGTCTCCGGCGATACCGACCGGCCACGTCAGCGGTGTGGGTTTGAGACCGATACGTTCGGAAATCTCATCGAGCAGTTCCAGGGGATCGCGACCCGGGCGATCCCACTTATTGATCACGGTGATGATCGGGATGCGGCGATGACGACACACCTGGAAAAGCTTCAGGGTTTGCGGTTCCAGCCCCTTCGCTGCGTCGATCAGCATGACCGCGCAGTCGACGGCGCTCAGCACCCGGTAGGTGTCTTCAGAGAAGTCGGCGTGCCCGGGGGTATCGAGCAGATTGATGACGCAGTCCTGCCCCTCGGGAGAGACGTAGGGGAACTGCAGTGCCGTGGACGTGATCGAGATGCCTCTGGCCTTCTCCATCTCCATCCAGTCCGACACCGTGGCACGTCGCCCCGCTTTGCCGTGGATGGCGCCGGCCTCCGTGATCACTCGGGCGTGCAGAACCAGTGCCTCAGTCAGTGTCGACTTACCCGCGTCGGGGTGGCTGATCACGGCGAATGTCCTGCGGCGGTGGGCTTCGGCCGTCAGACGTTTTGCAGCGTTGCCACTGGAAGCCGGGCTGACGTGCACGTCGTGATCGGTCATTGCGGTATTGATGCTATTTGCCGCGGACCCAAACCTTCGAATCCGCAGGGGTTGCGCTCGCCGTTAGGTACCGATCACGTAGTTCGGAAACAAGACAGCCACGGCGGCCTGCGCCCATACCAGAACGCCGATGAGGCTGGCCGTGGTGACCAGTCCGACGTCGGCCGCGATCGGGAGACCGATTGCGTTGATCAGGCCCCCGATCGGGTCACCGCTGATCGCCTGTTGTAGTCCGTCGAGGGCCAGGTTGACGTCATAGGCCGGCAGCGAGATCGCGATGGCATTGACGATATCCGCCGTCGGCAGGAGAGCTGCGTAGAGCCCGGCGGCAGAAAACGAGATCCGGTTGGCGATTGCGGTGATCACATTCTGGATCGCGCCGATGATGCCGTCGACCGTCGGCAACGAGAACGAGGACGACCACGACATGTTCGGGAGCGAGATCGCGGAAATCTCCTGGGCGATTGAGCCGCCGGATCCGAAGTCTGCGATGAAGTCGCTGACACCCTGCTGGACGCCGGCGACCAATTGGCTGAGTACCTCAACCGGGCTGACGTCGGGGAATAGTCCGAACGTCACCAACGTGTTGGCGTCGGGCTGGGTGGCAGAGGTGAACCCATGCGCCGGATCGCCGTAGCCGAGGTTCACGATCACCTTCAGAACCGGCTGGATCAGATCGGCGATCGGATTACCGATTAGCGGGATCAGCCGCAGGGGTTCCAGCAGCGGCAGTTTTTTGGTCGGTATGAAGTAGTACTTCTGCGTCGGTGAGGTAGTCGGCAGCACAATCGCGTCTTCGACTTCCTGCTGGGTCAGGCAGAAGGTTTGGCAGTTCGCCGCAGGCGCGTACTTGGTGTGGACGAATACGATCCCCAACCCTGCATTCAGATCCGCCAGGATGTTCAGCGGATACCGTGGGAAGTCAGCGAAGCCGTCGTACTCCCGTGTGTAATTCGTTGTGGGATAGGCATTCTCGGGAGTTGCACCGTAGAAGGGGATACCCAGGCTCGGCAGGGTGAGGTCGGGGAACCGGGACAGGAACCCACCGTTCGGGTTCATCTCGTTTCCGACGAACACGAAATTGAGCGAGTCATTCAGGCCCGCGGGGATAGGACCGGGTAAAGGGTATGTGTACGGCGAGGTCGGAGAGATGTAACCGCTCTGCAGAAGCGCGCCGAGGATGGCTCTCTGGGAGTAGCCGAACACCGTTGTCGGGGTTCCGAAGGGCAGCAGATACAGGGTGTCCGACAGGATCTTCATGCCCTGATCCACCGAGGTGTTCAAGGGGAGACTCTTCACGCCCGTGATCGGGTACAGGCCTTCCGGAGTGAAGACGACCTGCGGTGTGGTGACACCACCCGGGCTATTCGGTGTTACGTACCAATCCATGACGGTGTTGACATAGTTCGTCGAGGGAATGGGCACACCGCTGGGACCCAGGATCACCGGCTGGGTGGCGGCCGCCGCCTGGACCGCGGCAGCCGACCTCGCCACCGAGACACTGCGCCGCGCGGAGGACGATGCCGTCCACTCCATTGGCGACTCGACCGGCGCGGCCGGCTTGCTGTTGGGGATCGGTTCGGCAAGAGGGTCAATGGCAGCTGTCAGTGAGCCCGACGTTGGTGGGGTTGTTACCCGCGGTGACACTGCGGCACTGCGGGCCCGTGCGCTGACGGCACTGTGCGCCGGTGCGTTGACACCAGAGTGTTTGGTCGCGGACCTGGACCCGTTGTGGGTGGCGACTCCGGCCGGGGCGGTGCTGCGCGCCTGCCCTGCGGAAGGGGTATCCGACCCTGCGGCGGCAGGGTCGGCCCATGCCACCGCCGATCCGCTGAAGGCAGCGGCGCCAATACCGAGTGCGATCGCCAAACCACCGACCCGACCAATGAAATTGCTGGCAACCACGGTGCCCCCCGAGAATGATTCCTGAAAACAGTCTGAGCTGAGACTAACTGATCTTCCGTTTGGTTCCGGCCGGTAACAGGACAGCCGCGGTGTGCGACGATCGGAGTAGCGTTCGCACACTTCGCACCCTTTGAGTCGGCGAGCCAACCGGAGAGGACCGCCAGATCCATGACCGATCAGCACCGGCCCGTCACGTGGGCACTCGCAGGTCTGACCATCATCGGTGTCGCGCTAGTCGGCATAGGCCCGGCTGCAGCGGATCCGGTTACGCCGCCCACACCTACCTCCCCTGCGGTGCCGGCGCCTTTACCGGCAGATACGGCTGCCATGCCGTCCGACCAGCCCGCGGCTCTCGCCGCCGACCCGGCAGCCCCGCCGGCCCTCAATCCCTTCACGCCATACGTACCGGAAATTCAGAATCAGACCTATGGCTCCGGCAATTCCGGCGGTGGCGTTTTAGGAACCCTCAAGGATCTCTGGCACCAGGTCCAGAACCCCACTTTTGCGCCGGACGAAATCATGGGATCCGGCGGCCCGGCAGGAGCGCCGCCGCCCGGTTCGGCCCCGGCACCGGCATTGCCGCCCGGTTATACATCGACCAACTTTCCGGGTTCTGAAACGCCGATGACATCGACCGGCGCCGGCGGTGGATCCGCAACCACAGGACCGGCACTGCCGCCGGGCTATTACCCACTGACCGGGCCCCCGCCGCCCGGATACCAGTACGGGTCGCCACCCACGTCCACTCCGGCGGCACCGGTGACACCCACACCGGTCCCGAATCCGTAGCGGCTCATTAGCCGCCTCGTTTGGTAGCCCGCATCATTTGGCAGCACTGATTTTTCGCCCTGCAACCGGTGGTGCACGCCGACTACCCGAACCTGTTCCGTTCGTGAATTGCGGCAACGTCACTAGGGTTTAGTGATGGACCGGGCGGCATGGCGGGGGCCTGTGCGATGGACAGTGGTGGTGCCACTGGCAGCGCTGACGGTCATGCTGGCCACCTGGTTCAAGCACGAGCAACCGTTCTTGTTGGCTCTGATCGCGGCCTTCCTCATCGGCGCCGTGCTCTCCGCGGTGCACCACGCCGAGGTGGTGGCCCACCGGGTGGGGGAGCCGGTCGGATCCCTGGTGTTGGCCATCGCAGTCACGGTGATCGAGGTCGGACTGATCGTGATGCTGATGGTCGGCGGCGGCCCCGGCGCCTCGACCTATGCCCGTGACACGGTGTTCGCCGCGCTGATCATCACCCTCGATGGCATCGTCGGCATCAGCCTGCTCGCCGGTGCACTGCGGCACCGCCTTGTCTCGTTCAACGCCTCCGGATCTGGATCCGCCCTGGCAACGGTGATCACCTTGGCCGGCCTCTGCCTGGTGCTGCCGGGGTTCACGGTCAGCGTGAAGGGTCTGCAGTACTCCAGTTCGCAACTAGCGTTCGTGGCGGTGACATCACTGGTCCTCTATTGCGCCTTCGTTTTCACTCAGACCGTGCGGCACCGCGACTTTTTCGTCCCGGTCTCAGCCGACCAACACGGCCGCGTCACCGGCCTGCTCGATCTGGACGCTGACGGCCACGCTGATCCGCCGTCGCTGCGCGAAGCCATGGTCAGCCTCGGCCTGCTCCTGGTTGCGCTGGTGTCTGTGGTGGGTCTGGCGAAGCTGTTGTCGCCGACCATTGAGAACGTCGTCACCAATCTGGGCCTGCCCTACGCCGTCGTCGGTGTGGTGATCGCACTGCTGGTACTGGCGCCGGAGAGCATCGCAGCGCTCAACAACGCCAACCGCAATCGCGTGCAGACCAGCCTTAACCTGGCCTACGGATCGGCGATGGCCTCGATCGGGCTGACCATCCCCACCATCGCGGTCGCGATGATCTGGTTACCCGGACCGCTGACGCTGGGGTTGGAGCCGACGCAGATCGTGCTGCTGGCATTCTCGGTGATCGTTTCGGTGCTGACTCTCGCGCAGGGGCGGGCGCTTGCACTGCAGGGCATGGTGCATCTGGTGCTGCTGTCAACGTTCCTCTTCTTCTCCGCTGTGCCCTAGCCGGCGATGAACTCATCGACGGTGCCTGGTATTCCCCGGCGGGCAGTTGATCTCGACGCCCGGGGGTTCTGTGCACTGACCGGTCGCACCGATGTCACTAGCGTGCAGATTGACGATGTCGAACACGGCACCTCGATACGGGCCCGGATCAGCGTCGTAGGAAGCCCCGACCTGCCTCGGCGCGCTTTCGTCAAGTTGGCACCGATTCGACCTGCTGAACGTCTACTCAACCGGTATATGGCATTGGCGCACACTGAAGCGGGGATCTATCGGCGATTGAACACCGAGTTGGACGGTATCATCCCGAAAGTCTTTGGCACACAATCTGACCCGAATGATGGCCGGGCGATAGTCATCATGGAAGACCTCACCGACCGCAACGCGAGGTTTCTGTCGGTGGCAGCAGGATGTACTGCAGCGGATGCGTTAGCAGTCGCCGCCACGCTGGGGTCGCTACACCGCAGATTCTGGATGTCGGACCGGTTGCGCACCGGCGATCTCATCGACTTGAGTCCTGCGTTGTCACGATCGACATCCCGGGGGCCGCGGTCCTGGCCCCTGCTGCGGATGATTCCGCGGAGATTTCACGACGTTGTTCCAGCGGAATTCCGTGCCCAAGCCTCGATTCTCGTGAAACAGCGCTGGTTGGTCGCAAAGCTCGTCGGCACCTACCCACATACGCTGATACATGGTGATACCCACGCGGGCAATATCTGCGTGATCGACGACCGGCCGGTGCTCTTCGACTGGCAGGTCGCGGCCTGCGGCCCGGTGGTGAAAGACCTCTCCTACTTCGCCTGTACCTCAATCGACACCGACACTCGCCGAGATACCGACGAGCGACTCGTAGAGACCTACATCGGGGAACTCAACGCCGATGGCATCGAGCGCCTATCACTCGCCGAAGCATGGGATGCATACCGGATGTTCGCGTTCACCGCTTACGTAGCGGCGGGTGTTACCTCGGTGTTCGGGCGTCGGCTGCAGGGCGAGGAAACGACCCGGGCCGGCCTGAATCGGTCGGTGCAGGCGGTTCGTGACTTTGACAGCTTTGCGATGCTGCGCAATAAAATCGCTTCTCTTACGATTTCCCGGTGAGCATTGCACTGGTTATGGGTCGCCGGCGGACTGACGCTGGTGAAGTTGACCACCGGCTTCACACTCGGAGCCCAACTGTTCCCTGTCACCGTCTGGTCGGTGATCGGCGGCCTCATCCTGGGGATCGGCGCGGTGGTCAACGGCGCGTGCACGGTGGGCACCGTTGCGCGCATAGGTTCGGGTGAATACGCCTACGGACTCACTCCTGTCGGCTTCTTCCTCGGTTGCGTCCTGGCGCCGCATGTGTTCGGACGGACGGCCACGAGTCACATCGGCACCGCCGCGACGACCACCTCGCTGGACCATCCGGTCGCCGCATTGCTCGGACTGGCCGTCGTCGTTGCGCTCACCGTCCGGCGACTCGCCACCCACGAGCGCGAGAGCTTCCGTGACTTCCTGCACAAGGCATGGGATCCACGAACTGCGCTGATGATTGTCGCGGTGCTGTTCGTCGTCGTCGTGCATATCTACGGTGCATGGGCCTACGCCGATCTCCTGGGCGACGTCGCCAAGGGTGCCGATAACCAAGTCGTCGAACGATTCGTGTTAGTCGCGGCACTGCTGGCCGGTGCGATCGTCGGTGGACGAACGCTGCGGGGTACCAGGCCGATCGGACCGCTTGCCCCGCGGGTCATCCGATGCACCCTTGGGGGGATGCTCATGGGTATCGGTTTCTCTTTGGCACCAGGGGCTTTCGACGGCATGACACTGCTGGGCCAACCACTGCTGCTGCCCTTCGCGTGGGTGGTGATGGGCGCTTCCTATGTGACGGTGGTGCTCGGTGTGCTGTATCTGCGGTCGGGTTTCGGGTCCTGGATCAAGACCCGGCGCGGTTGAGCTACCGATCCGTTTCGTCGGTGATCAACGGCGCGAGCCGTTCGGCAGATCGCTGCGCGCGCGGCGAGGTCGAGATTATCGCCAGCGCGGCGATTGCCAGCCCCAGTGCGAAGGTGAAGAACCATAGCGGATCGGCCGAGGCGGCGAAATCGCCGACGGGGGGTGAGAGCGCACCGGCCGCGAGCACCCCGCTGAACGCGACACCCAAACTTATGCCGACCTGCTTGCTGGTGCTGGTGATCCCCGCGGCCGCACCCGCCCGATCCTGCGGCATACCGTTCACCGCCGCGTAGTTGATCGGCACAATGACCATGCCGAAGGTGATGCCGAAGGCCGCAAAGATCACCGCCAGCATCCACAGCCGTGTCGTCGGCGTCAGGAAGGCCAGCATCGTCGACATCGTGGCGATCATCAGTCCCGAGATCAACAGCGACGGTCTGGTACCGACCCGGCCGACCAGCCGACCCGAAACCGGCGAGAAGACCAAGACGGCGACGCCCACCGGCAGCAGCAACAGACCAGCGTGCACGGCGGAATAGCCCCGCCAGCCCTGCAGATAGATCGACATCATGAAGAGGAACGCTCCCCAGACCGTGTAGACGAACAGCGCTACCACCGCCGCCGTAGCAAACGGAATGGAGCGGAAAAACCGAAGGTCGATGAATGGGTCAGCGCGACGCGACTCGTAGCGTAGAAAGCCGACGAACGCGCACGCCGCCGCGGCCGCGATCACCACGATCGACGGATGTGTCCAGCCTCGGCCCGGACTCTCGATCAGGACGAAGACCAGGCCGAAGAGGCTGCCGGCAGCCAGCGATTGCCCGACCGGATCAATGCCACGAATCGTCGCTGACCGGCTCTCCGGTACGAGCACCGCGCACAGCACGATGGCCGCCGCACATATCGGCAGGTTGATCCAGAACACCGAGCGCCACCCGAACAGGTCGATCAGCACTCCACCCACAACAGGGCCGAGCGCCAGAGAGGCGCCGAATACCGCCCCCCAGATGCCGATCGCACGAGCCCGTTCGGCGGGTCCGGGGAATACCTGGGCGATGATCGCCAGGGCGACCGGATTCATCATCGAGCCGCCGAACGCCTGTAATGCCCGCGCGGCGATCAGCGCGTCGATGATAGGTGCCAGGCTGCACAGCAGCGAACCGAGCATGAAGGTCGCCATGCCGATCTGGAGGACCCGGCGGCGACCGAACCTGTCGCCGGCTGCGCCGCCCAACAGTTGTAGCGATGCCACGACAAGTCCGTAGATGGCGATGACCCACTGGGTATGCGCGGCGGTGGCCGCCAGGTCGGTGCGAATCGACGGGATCGCGAGATTGGCGATGGTGAGATCCATCCCGGTGATTAGCGCGCTCAGGCAACAGATCGTCAGGATGCCGGCCTTACGGCGGTCACTGAACCCGTCGGCGGCCCCGATATTCACGAACGGAGATTCTCACATCTGGTGGCCCGCGCGCACCGGACAACTGGCCTATCGGAAGAACGAATCCGGTGTCCCCAATCGGGCGACGCCGGTGGTCGCCGTACTGTTTTCCGATGAGCGAAAACCAGATGCTGGTCCTGAACCGCGCCGATCTCGAGGGCCTCGGTCTCAACTGGGCCGAGATCATCGACGTCCTCGAGGACGCGTTCCAGCAAAAGGCGAAGGGATTGGTGCAGAATCCGCCCAAGCCCAAGGTCAGCTCCCGCGAGGACGCGTTCATCCATGCCATGCCGGCCTACCTCGGCGGCTCGGATCGCATCGGCGTGAAGTGGGTGGCGGGCTACGAGCAGAACAATGACAAGGGTCTGCCCTATATCTATGGCGTCATGATCATGAACGACGCGGAGACCGGTCGCCCGATCGCACTTCTTGATGGCGGTTGGATCACCGAGATGCGCACACCCGGGGTCTCCGGCGTGACGATGCGGCATGTGCCCGGCAATCCCACACATCTGGCGATTGTGGGATGTGGTCTGCAGGGCCACCGCCACTTGGAGGTTGCCCTTGAAGTGCACCCGGGTTTAACACACGTGACGGCATATGACCGCAACGAAGGTCGGGCCCGAGAGTTGCTCGACCTGGCCGGGGATCGGGTCACCCGCGTCGCGGCATCGCCGACGGATGCGGTGGTGGGTGCCGACCTGGTGATCACCACCATCACGGTGCCGCTGGATCCAAAACTGGATTGCGCCAACACCGATCCCAATGCGCTGCTGCTTCCGGTGGACTACGACGATGCGCTCGCTCAGGCAGCCTTCGATGAGGCCGTCGTCTACTGCGTCGACGATCTCGGCCAGTACAGCTCCGTTGCCGGCACCGTGTATTTCTTTGGCCTACCCAAGCCGGACACGCACCTTGCCGCAGTGGTCGCCGGCGAATACGCCGTCCCCGCCACCGGACGTCGGATGTTTCTCAATATGGGCATCGCCATGGATGATGTGGCGCTCAGTTCTTTGGTTCTGGACCGCGCCCAGGCTGCCGGAGTTGGTCGCTATATCGCGTTTCCGTGAGGCCGGCCGCGACGCGGCCGGTGTTCGCTACCCGTCGATAGCGTTTTGCTCTGCCGGACCGTCGGACAGTGAGAGCCGGAACAGGATTGCAAGCACGCCGAAGATGATGAGCGCTGAGGCGGCGTCGAATGGCTGGAAGGGGTAGACCGTCCCGTCGATTGACAGCACCAGGATGGTCTCGATGGCGCCGAACGCCAGGAAGAACGCGCCCATCAGCCAACTGGACAGTGCCCGGATCACCGGCCCGAGGATGTGCTGCCACCGGCCTCGGCGGGCAGCGGAGGCGGCAGCGGTACGGTCGAGTTGGATTGGGCTGCAGAGGTCTGCGGGGTGGACGAGGTTGCACTCGACGCCGTGGACGAGGTGGCTGATGCCGTGGCCGACGCGGTGGCTGATGTCGTGGCCGACGTCGTGGCCGATGTTGTGGGTGCCGAGCTAGTCGCGGCGCTCGACTTGGTGGTCGCTGAGGTCTGTATCGCCGGTGACTGCGGACTGTGCAGATCGGTCCAGGACTCGGTGCGGACGGTATCGCCGCTGATGCTGACGCTTAGTTCCTGCGCGGTGACGGTATAGGTCACGCCATCGTTGGTGGCGATAAAGCCCCCGTCGGAGGTCTGTGAGGCGACGACGATCAGTTTGGCCCCATCGCGAACGCGTACGCCGCGGTACTCGAATGCGCCAGCTGCGGACTTGCAGATCGCCACTCGCGACGTCTCGGTGCTACCGAATATGACAGCGATGTCAGGTTTGGTGCAGCGGGCAGTGGAATCGACGTAGCCCTGGCCGTCCGACGGTGGCGCGGAGGTGGGTGCGGCGATTGCCAACGGGATCCCGATAGCGATCGTCACCGACACGGCCGCTGCCGCCGCGATCAGTCCAGGTTTACGCACAGTGGAGGAGTTCATTACTTTCCACCAGACCACAGCGCTACGACATTCCGCGAGCTGAGAGGGGTGAAGATACGGAGCTACAACTCAATCGTTAGGCGGCTGAGACCGGCTCGTCGTTCCATGCCCCGCGGTACAGCACAGCCGACACAGCCAGCTCTGTATCAAGCACCACCAGGTTGGCCGAGGTACCGGGTTGCAGGGCCGGGCACGGCAGCCCTAATGCACGCGCCGGGTTGATCGAGGATTGACGTACCGCCAACGCCAGCGCCTCGTCGCGGTGCAGGCCATCGTGACCAATACTGTGTGCGACGGCGAACCGAAACAACCGGTCCATCGTGGCGGTGCTTCCCGCGATGGTCTCGGTGCCGGCCAGGTGCGCCACCCCGTCGGCGACATCAACCGCCAACGGACCGATCCGATAGGCCCCGTCAGACATGCCGGCGGCCGCCATGGCATCGGTCACCAGTGACACCCGATGAGGACCGACACTGCGGGTGACATGGCGGTAGAGGGCGGCGTCGATATGAACTCCGTCAGCGATCACCTCGACGGTTACTCGCGGATCCTCCAGCAACGCGATCACCGGACCCGGCTCCCGGTGGTGGATCGGGCGCATCGCATTGAACAGATGTGTTCCCACGGTTGCGCCTGCGTCTATCGCGGCGCACGTCTGGCTGTAGGTGGCCTCGGTGTGGCCCACTGCCGCGACGGCACCCGCATCGACGACGTGACGAATCGCCTCCAGTCCGCCGGCCCGCTCCGGGGCCAGGGTCACCATCCGGATGGCGCCTGCACCGGCATCCAGGACCCGCCGCAGTTCGCCGGGTTCAGGGTCACGCAGCAGCACTGGGTCGTGGGCGCCGCAGCGCTTCGCCGATAGCCAGGGACCTTCCAGGTGGATTCCCGCGATCAGATCGGCCCGCACCTGGGTGGCAAGTTCGCGCACCTGCCGAAGCAGATCGTCGGGCGCCTCGGATACCAGCGACGCCAATAGCGTGGTGGTGCCATGGCGCCGGTGTAACGCAGCGGCGGTCGCGGTCTGCTCAGCACCTGCTGAAAAGCTGCTGCCGCCGCCGCCGTGCACATGGGTATCGACGAACCCGGGCACCACTGTCACGGCCCCTAGGATGTGGTCGGGCCGGTGCGGTGGTGATCCCGCACCGATCGCGGCGATCGTGTCACCTGCGACCTCGATCCAGCCGGGCCGCAACAACTCTGAGCCGGTCAGCACGGTGTCGGCGGTCAGCAGCACCTCAGATGCCCTGCCAGTCTGGCTTGGCCCGGTGGGTCTCCCGGAAGTAGTCCGCCAGCTGCAGGCGGCGCGCTGCGGCGTCGTCGATGAGCACCGTCGCATGGGGATGGTGCTGCAGAACACTGGCCGGCCACAGCGCGGAGACCCCACCCTCCACCAACTGATGCACCGCCTCGGCCTTGCTGCGGCCGGTCGCAACCAGGATGACGTGACGGGCGGCCATGATGGTGCCCAAACCCTGGGTCAGGCAGTGCGTCGGCACGGCGTTGATGTCACCGCCGAAGAATCGCGCGTTATCCATCCGGGTCTGATGGGTGAGCGTCTTGATCCTGGTGCGTGACGCCAGCGATGAACCCGGCTCGTTGAACCCGATATGTCCGTCGGTGCCGATCCCGAGGATCTGCAAGTCGATACCCCCCGCGGCCCGGATGGCCTCCTCGTACTGCGCACAGGCGGCCGGGATGTCATCAGTGAGGCCGTCGGGGCCGGCCACCGCACCGGGCGCGAAATCGACCCGGGATGCGAACGCGGTATCGATGACGTTGCGGTAGCGCTCGGGATGATCGGGCGGCAGGCCGACGTACTCGTCGAGGGTGAATCCCCGGGCCTTCGCGAACGACACTTGTCCTGCTTTGCAGCGGGCCGCAAGCTCGTCATAGATCGACAATGGGGACGAGCCGGTGGCCAGGCCCAGCACCGCATCCGGCTTCTGGGTTACAAGGGCTTCGATGGCGTCAGCGGCGACACCGCCGATCTCGGCGGCATCCTTCAGGATGATGACTTCCATTGCCGCGCCTACTTGCTTGCGGTGAAAAGCGTTGCCCCCGAAGTGATATCGGCGCCGGCACTTACCGCAGCGCTGACGGCAATATTCGCTGGTTCCCGCTCGTCCATGACGACCACCGGCACCACCGGACTGTATCCGGCTGCGACGATCGCCGGCACGTCGTAGGTGATGACCGGTTGACCGGCGGTCACCGTGTCGCCCTGAGCGACATGGGGGGTGAAGCCCGCACCGTTGAGCTGGACGGTGTCCAGACCCAGATGCACCAGCACGCCGACATTCTCGGTGGTCATGATGACGAACGCATGTGGCAGCAGTTTCAGGATCTTCCCGCTCACCGGTGCGAGGGCGTCGATCACCTGCCGGGGTGGGTCGATTGCGGCCCCGTATCCCACCATGCCCTGGGAGAAGACTGGATCGGGGACTTCCGCGAGCGCAAGCGCACGACCCTGCACGGGTGCGAGGACCGGTGTAGAACTCATTGTGGCTCCTTTGGACGGGGGTGTGTGAAGAAGGATAGAGATCGAGCGGGGTCCGGGAGGCCAAAACAGGCTCTCATACCGGGGGATTCTGGTTAAGCTTCCGCTCAGGTGTAATACAGGAAGGCCTGGCCGGATATGAGTGAAGTGATCAAAGCCTCAGGCGCACAACCAAAATCAGGATTCAACATCCCGGGCTTTGCGCAGTTACAGCGGCTCGGCAAGAGCCTTATGCTGCCGATCGCCGTGCTGCCTGCCGCCGGCATCCTGCTGCGTCTGGGTCAGGACGACCTGCTGGGCCGGATCAAGGCCCCGGTGATCGGACCCTTCTTCCAGGCGATGAGTGCGGCCGGCGGTGCGTTGTTCGACAATCTCGCATTGCTCTTCGCCGTCGGTGTCGCGATCGGGTTCGCCCGTAAGGCCGATGGGTCCACCGCGCTGTCGGCCGTCGTCGGCTACCTGGTGATGCAGGCGGTCTTCAAGACCATGTCTCCGTTCGTCCTGGAGGGAGTGCTCGATAAAGCCGGTAAGCAGGCGCAGATCAACTACAGCGTCCTAGGCGGCATCGTGGTCGGGCTGATCACTGCCGCCCTATTCGATCGCTACCACACCATCAAGCTGCCGCCCTACCTCGGCTTCT
>NZ_JAEMSG010000200.1 GCF_016462945.1 Mycolicibacterium sp.
CTCGTCGAGTTTGGCTCCGGTCAGTCCGCCCCACCCCTCCCAGGGGAACGGCCAAAACTGCGCGAGATAGGGCACCGGTTCGGGAGTGCACGCACTCGCACACGACGCCGTTGTCGGGCTGATGTAGTAGCCCACGGCGTTCTCCATGTAGCCGGGCACAACCGCGGGGTTCGGAACAGCCGTGCCGGGCACGATCAGTGCCGTCGCCGTGAGCGTGACGGCTGCGGTGACAGCGCCACTGACCGCGGTGACGACCGCGCAGAGCGCGGCTGCAAGCGCGACAACCATGGCTCGCGCAAGAGATCCGATGAGAATCCTCACGAGACGAATCCTGACATGCGATTGCCGGATTGGGACTGGAAGTCGCTAGAGCCGCTCGATGATCGTCACATTA
This sequence comes from Mycolicibacterium sp., assembly GCF_016462945.1. Taxonomy (GTDB): domain Bacteria; phylum Actinomycetota; class Actinomycetes; order Mycobacteriales; family Mycobacteriaceae; genus Mycobacterium. Next base: position 395 of record NZ_JAEMSG010000200.1, read on the forward strand.
GCGGTGCCGCCGCCCTCGCACATGGTCTGCAGGCCGTACCGGCCGCCGGTGCGCTCAAGTTCGTTGAGCATGGTGGCGAACAGTTTGGCTCCCGTCGCGCCGAGCGGATGGCCAAGCGCGATGGCCCCGCCGTTGGGATTGACCTTCGCCGGGTCGGCCTTGGTCTCCTTGATCCAGGCCAGCACCACCGGTGCGAAGGCCTCGTTGATCTCCACGACGTCGATATCGCCGATCGACAACCCGGTCTTCTCCAGGGCGTATCGGGTTGCCGGAATGGGCCCGGTCAGCATCAGTACCGGGTCGGCGCCACGGCAGCTGATGTGGTGGATGCGGGCCCGCGGTGTCAGTTTGTGGTCTTTAACTCCCCTCTCCGAAGCAAGCAGGACCGCACTCGCGCCATCGCAGATCTGGCTGGCCACCGCGGCCGTCATCCGTCCGCCCTCGGAAAGCGTGGGCAGGCCGGCCATCTTCTCCAGGGTGGTCTCACGTGGGGTCTCGTCGACCCCGAATCCGTCGACGGTGATGATCTCATTGTCGAAGTGGCCGCCGCGGATCGCGGCGAAGGCCCGCTCGTGGCTGGCCAACGCGAAACGTTCCATATCGTCGCGGGAGATATCCCAGCGTTCGGCGATCATTTCCGCGCCGCGGAACTGGGAGATCTCCTCATCGCCGTAACGCTCCAGCCAGAACTTCGACTCATTGGTCGGCGTGGTGAATCCGAACTCCTTTCCGACGATCATCGCCGCGGAGATCGGGATCTGGCTCATGTTCTGCATGCCGCCGGCCAGGATCAGGTCGGCGGTTCCCGCCATGATGGCTTGTGCGCCAAAGGAAATCGCCTGTTGGCTGGAGCCGCACTGGCGGTCGACGGTGACTCCGGGCACCTCCTCCGGGAATCCGGCGGCCAGCCAGGTGAGCCGGCCGATATTGCCGGCCTGACCACCGATGGCGTCCACACAGCCGACGATGGCGTCATCCACAGCGGCCGGGTCGACGTCGTTGCGATCGAAGATTCCCTGGAACGCGTGCACGCCCAGGTCGATGGGGTGAACACCCGCCAGCGAGCCGTTGCGCTTGCCGACCGGGGTACGCACCGCGTCGATGACGTACGCCTCAGACATGGCCATGGGACTTCTCCTTGAGTGGTGCGACGGCGTCAGCCGGCGGCGGCAATGCCACCGAGAACGATTGCGAGGTACTGCTTGCCGACCTGTTCGGCGGTCAGCGGACCGCCGGGTTGATACCAGCGCACCGACACCCAGGTGGTGTCGCGAATGAATCGGTACACCAGATCCACGTCCATGCCGGATTGGAAGTAGCCCTGCGCGATGCCTTCGTTGAGGACGTCGACCCACATCGCGCGGTGGCGCTGATTGAGTTCCTCGACGTAGGAGAAACGTGGCTGCGACGAGAGTCGCTTGGCCTCGTCCTGATAGATGACCACCTCGGCGTGCCGGTGTTCGATGGCGTCGAACGAAGCCATGAACAGGCCCTTGAGTCGCGCCAGCGGATTCGGTTCGGTATCGACGATGTGCTGATAGCGGTCGAACAGCCAAGTTAGGAAGGTGCGCAGCACCTCGTCGACCATCTCCTCCTTAGAGGAGAAGTGGTGGTAGAGACTGCCGGACAGGATGCCTGCGGAGTCGGCGATATCCCGCACGGTGGTGGCCCGAAGTCCGCGTTCCGCGAACATCGCGGCCGCGAGTTCGAGTAGTTCGTCTCGACGCGTTGCGGGCGGCGGGGTGGGGCGAATCATGGGTGCTGGCT
>NZ_JAEMSG010000035.1 GCF_016462945.1 Mycolicibacterium sp.
GTCATAAGGAGAACAACATGCGTAAATATGTGGCGGCATTCTTCGCAGCAACAGCGGCGTTCATGTTCCTCAGCGCTGGCACTGCCTCGGCCACGTGTCTGTGGACAACCGACGGCGAGTACCTCTGCGACGACAACGGTTAAACTCCACGCGTCATCTGTCGATAGCCCGGCGAAATCGCCGGGCTATCGCTTTATGTACGGCATTACTGCATCACTCGCCGCCATTCCCGGCTCGGCAGATCAATCGCGGGCGTCCGGTTAAGCGCGTGCCCGATTTAGACGATCAGGACGTAGCCGGAGTCAGCCCTGCTGGTTGCGGCCGCGGCGGCCGGGAAGAAGGTAAATCCCGGGTTGAACAACAGCACAAGGTTGGCGATTGCGGCGGCGATGCCGACCGTCAGTGATGCCAAGCCGCCGGCAACCCACCCGATGACGCTACCGATGATGTTTTCGCCGAATAGCGCACCGAAGCCTTGGCCGATCGCCGTGCCGACGGCGATCTGCAGCACAGGACTGGTCAGTACCGAATCAACCACGACGCTCAGCGCTTCGCTTGACGGTGTTCCGCTCAGAACGTCGGCGGCCACGTTGCTGATCAAGGTTCCGACCGCCGGGTTCGCCAACAACGAATCCACCACGGCGTCGGTGACGGTGCCGGCGACCGCGCTCAGTGACCCGAGGCCGGAATCGGCAAGGGAGGGATCGCTGAGCGCGGAGGTGATCAGCGCGCCGGTCGCCGCGCTGATGGCCTGCCGCAGTTGATCGATACCCAGCACCGCGTTCACAAATCCCGGCAGGGTGGCGTCGATCGCGGCGGCCAACTGCGGATTGGTCTGCAGCGTGGCCAAGACCACGGAGGGGTCGACGCCGGCTTGCAGAGCGGTGGCGACCTGTACGGCGACGGCCGACAGACCGGCGGGCAGGCCGGGTTGGCTCAGGAAGGTGGTGACGGCGCTACCGGCGATAGTCGCCAGGCTGTTGAGTACGGCGGTATCGGCCAGCAGTGCGCCGAGGTCGCCGAGAGCGGCACCCGCGGGGCCCAGACCAGCGGTCGACGTGAGCAGTGCGGCCAGTTGTTCGGCGAGCGCGGCACTCAGGGTGGGATCGGTCGCGAGGGCGCGGATCACGGCGGTGGTCGCCGTGCCCAACGCCTGCGGGACGGCCGGGTTGCCCAGCAGTTCGGCCGCGGCGACACCGAGGGTGGTGCTGATCGCGGCCTGAATCTGTGCGCTGTTCTGCAGACCGGCGATTGCGGCCTGCAGGACTGCGGCGGCGTCGGTGCCGGACACCAGGGCGCCGGCGATCTGACTGGCGGCACCCGTCAGAGAGGCGGGGATCCCGGGCTGGCTGAGGAACGTCGTGACGGTGGTGCCCGCGGTGGTGGCCAGAGCGTCGAGGAAGGCCGAGTCGGCCAGCAGGCCGGTCAGCGCATTGTTGATCGCGGTGCCGACGGCGGCCGTGGTGGAGCCGCCGGCCGCGGTAGCGCCGATCAGAGCGCCGAGTTGATCGCTGATCACGGCGCGGACCCCGGCATCGCCGGCCAGGTCGCGGATCACGGTGGTCACGGCGGTGCCGATAGCCCCTGGGACTGCAGCGTTTTCCAGCAGCGCGGTGGCGGCATTCTGCAACGCTGCGCCACCGAGTTGGCTGGCGGCGATGTCCACAACCGTCACATTGCCGGACACCAGGCTCGTGAGTGTGTCGAGCGTCGATGTCGAAGCCCACGGCACCGCACCGATGAAGGTGTCGACCGCACCGATGAGGGCAGTGTTGGTGGCATCACCGAACGCGACCTGAACCGCGTGGGCCACTGCGTTGCCGACCGCGCTACTGATCTCCTGCGGTAGGCCGAAGTTGGCGAGCTGCGCGGCAGTCTGCCCAGCGATGAACGCACCGACGGTCGAGTTAGAGGCCAAGGCGGTGAGCTCCGGGCCGACGGTGCCGTTGAGGATCCAGTCGGCTGCGCCATTGGCCACCAGGGGAGCGATGACATCTGCCAGGGCGGTGGAGGAAATGACACTACGCACCTGCCCCTCGAGGACACCCCTGTACTGATCCACCAGGCTGATGACCGCCGGATCCGCCGACGCGGCGGCGTTCGCGGTAGTCGCCGACGCGGCGGCGGTGGTAGTCGCCACGGCGGCAACAGCATTCGCGGTTGATTCACGGCGGGTCAGTGCGACCGCCGCCCACGCCAACGGCGCAGTCTCGGGGACGCCGGGATTGCCGCCTCCGTTGAGCAATGACAGCAGTACGCTGCCCGGCGCCGAGAGCGACCCGCGCGGGGAAGCAGCGGTGAGCGACGGAGCCGTAGCGGTCGCCGCCGAGTCGATGCGGACACGATTGCGTCGCGCCGGCGCTTCGGCGCCGGCGGCGGATGTGGAACTGCGCTGCGTGCGCGCTTCGCGGTTGGCCCGCGCCCCGGCGCTCCCGCGCGTATCTCGCGCCGTCGAGGCCTGTGAGGATGCATCGGATGCCCCCACCGAACCCGTGGTGTCGGCGTCGGCGATCGGCATCGAGGCGAGCACCGAGCCCACACCCAGCGCCACCGACAGGGTGCTGATCAGCCCGACCGCCCGTAAAGGCCGCTTGCCGCGCTCCGCTGATTCCTCGCCTGACGACGTCTGAGCACTGTTTTCGATTGCCATAGCAACCACCATTCCTCTGCGTTACCCCACCAGCAAATCCGCCCCCATTAAACCACTTACTCAGGTTTTTCACATAAACGGGGCTAAAGGAAGCCAAAAGAACCGGGTGCAGCTACTTTCGGGTGCCGTCCAGTGAACTGATTCGGCTGGCTTTTCGCGTCAGCGGCAAGCGTCGGGCAACGGTAGGGAGTTGACCGCCAACGTCCGGGTGGCCCCGTCCACCAGCCAGCGCGCGCCGGGGTTGGCCAGTGCCGCCCGGTAGGCGACCTCGGCCGGGTCGGCCAGCAATTCGCCGCAGGCGACCGAACGCCGGCTGGTGCTGGGCGCGAGAAAACTCGACAGGGGCGGGCCCGGCCATTCCGTTGTGGCCGGTTCGCCCGCATTGCGTGGTTCGACCTCGTAGACCACGACCCGATCGGGGGAATAGGGAACGCGGGCGGCATCGGCCGCCAGGGCGGATGCCTGGTCGATCACCGCGCGTAGGGCCGCACGTGCAGTGCGCTGGTCGGGATTGACTCGGGCATCGAACCGCTCGTCGAACGCGTACACACTGACCTGTTCCTGGCCGTTGGGGCCCTGAACCATCACCGTCGTCGACGGCAAATCGGCGAGCCGTGGTGTACCGAAATCGGTGCCGGGCTTGACGATTCCGCCGGCCTCGACCTGGGCCACGAAGGACGCCACCCCGGCCGGGTCAATGCGAGCCACCTCATAGCGAGCCGGAATCAGTTGGGGGAGTGAACTTTCCGCGAGCGTCAGAACCCGGCCATCACCGTAGACCGCCAGCGATGGGGAGGCCAGTGCCTGGAACACCGCCGGCGCCATGCCTCCCGCCGACATCACCATGAACACCATCTGATCGGCCGGGGACCCCGGCGGCGGCGTCGATTCCGCGTTCCCCGAGCAGCTCGTCATCATCAACAAGGTAAGCACAGTTGCGAGCGGACGCGTTTTCAGCTTCACCATCCCGACCCTAGGCCGATACCCACTAGATCGGCATACGGAAGCCGTAATACTCGTGGTCCTCGTTGTAGCCGCCGTAGCCCCCGCCCAGATCCTCATAGGATTCGACGAATTCGATCGCCTCGATCCACTTGACCATCTTGAAGCCGAGTTCCACTTCGTCGCGTAGACGAACCGGAGCGCCGTGGGACTCGTTGAGTGGCGCCCCGTTCAGTCCGTAGGCGAGGATTGTCTGCTCGTGGTACATGTTCGCGATCGGGTGGCAGTCGTAATACCGTCCGCCGTCTGATCCCTCTGCGAACGAATAAAACGCCACCCATTTGGCGCTGGGCAGGGGCTTGACCATCTCGCAGATCGTGCGCATCGGAACGCCCGTCCATTCACCGATTGCCGACCAACCCTGGATGCAGAAGTGGTGGGTTATCTGGTCCTGCTTGGGCAGTGCCAGCAGTTCCGCGTAGGTGATCTCGAGTGGGTTTTCCACCAGGCCGTCCACCCGAAGCACATAGTCGGACCAGTTGCCCGCCTGCAGTTGCCGGTACTCATCGGTCACCGGCAGCGTGCCGTTGGGCCAGAAATAGTCGCTGATGTCGTCTTTGGAGTAGGTCGCTCTGGGAGCCGAGCGTTCCAGGAGTTTCTTCAACCATCCGACCATCGCCTTGCCGATGTTTTGGATGGTTCGCGGATATTTGATCGTCAGCGGCGAGGCGACCAACCAGAATGCGGCGACTACCGCCATCCACGCCAGGTATAGCGCCACCCCCAGATAGGAGTTCGTATCGGTGCCCAGCGTGATGTGGTTGACGTTGCCGACGAAACCGGTGACGAAGACCATCACCGTGTGGACGACGATGAACACCAACATCCAAACCAGCACCCCGAAGTGGACTGTGCGTGCCATCTGGCGGTTGAGTAGGCCCGCGCTGGTACCGAACCGGCCGGCGATGCCCGGCGCCTGTAGTAGACCGGTCACCAGGGCCAGCGGTGCGGCGATGAACACCGTGATGAAGTACGCCAGCAACTGCAGTGCGTTGTAGGTGTTGAATCCGGCGTTCTGTGGCAGTTGTAGCGACAGGTACTGCAACGCCGTCGACACAGCGTTGGGGAACACGTCCCAGGACGTGGGGATAAGGCGTTTCCACTGGTTGGTACTGAACAGCAGCACCATGAACACCACACCGTTGATCAGCCACAGCAGATCGAAGGTGAAGTGCCACCACCGAGCCAGGCCGATCGTGTGCCGGATTCCCGGCAGGCCAACATGTTTGGGCAGGGCGACCGAATCCTGCTTCGCTGTCCAGACGCGCTGTGGATCTTCCGGGTCTCGGCGGTCGGCGGGCACCGCATCGCGCAATCGCATCCATTCGGTGTCCGGCTTGCTGGCGATAGTGAAGTACAGCCGCGGGTGGTCGGCCAGGATCTGAAGGCCCGCCCGGATCATGAACATCATGAACAGCAGGTTCAGGAAGTGCTGCCAGCGCAGCCACCACGGGAACCCGGAGTCGACGGGATCGACGTAGTCGGTGGAGGTGCCCGGATAGCGCGCGATGAAATCCTGATACCAGCCGTAACGGGTCATCTCGCGGACGATCGCAATCGACAGCACCAGGGCCACAATTCCCAGCGGAACGAGCCAGAGACTGCTGAACCAACGGCGGCCGATCCGCACCGACGGCAGTTTCGCGCGGTCTTGCGGTATGCCTCCGGCCCAATCGTCGAGGGTGATCGGGCCCTGCCGGCGACCGGCTAGCGACGCCTCAAGGGGATCGGGCTCACCTGGCTTCATTGTTACCCGTTCTTATTCGGTGTCCACCTTCGGTGTAATGCTAGCCGGGGCACCACGGCTTCGCGTTGTGAAACGGTGGCGGTAATGTGTCGCAATGCCGTTGGCACACACCACCTATCTTGCCGGGGCACCGGGGCCGTGGCGCATCGATACGATCACGCCCGTCGTCGGCGAGAGCCTGCCGCCCGCGGATCGGCTGGATATCGTCGAGGCGCCGGCGGAGTGTTCCCCCGGCACTGCCTGGGCGCTGCGCGGGGTCACCAGCAATATCCGCTACTCCACCCGCGCCGAGTTGAATGTTCTGGCGCAGCGCCAGGAGCGAATCGGGCGCCCGCAGTGCACCCGCGCTGCGCTGATCCCCATCCGCAAGGCAGAGACGTGGTGGACCCTGGCTCAGGACGAGCGGCGGGCGCTGCTGGCCGAGAGCCACATCACCATCGGCCTCGACTACCTCCCCGCGGTGGCTCGGCGTCTGCACCATAGCCGCGATCTGGGGGAGCCGTTCGACTTCCTGACCTGGTTCGAGTACGCGCCCACCGACAGCGAGCAGTTCGAGGACCTCGTCGGCCGCCTCCGCAACACACCGGAATGGAATCACGTGGACCGGGAAGTGGATGTGCGTCTCTCTCGTGACAGTCAGGTTTGAGCGCGATGGCCGACGCGGGTGGCCTGCCACCGTCTCAGGACCTGTCGTCTGAACACGTCATCGACGAGCTGTCCCGCTATGGGATCCACCGCATTCGGGATACGTCGGTGCCGCAGATCATCGTGTTGTCGGTCATGGGTGGCGGCTTCATCACCATGGGTGCGCTGTTCTCGGTGCTGCTCTCCGAGCAGGTGCAGACGCTGGGCCCAAGGTATCTGCTGCAGGGGTTCGGGTTCTCGGCCGGATTCTTCTTCGTGATCCTGTCCGGGTCGATTCTGTTCACCGAAGCCAACGTGGTGCTGCCGTCGACGCTGCTGCGGCAGCGTCCGAAGCTGTTACTGGGCAGGCTGGTCGTGTTCTGGGCACTTGCCTTCATCGGTAACTTCCTCGGTGCCATCGTGACCAGCTGGCTGATCTCCCGGGCACAGGTCTATCCGCCCGAAATGCAGCAGACGCTGGAAGCGTTCGTCGCGAAGAAGACCTACTACCACTCCGTCGGCACGCCGACCGCATGGTTCCAGGCGCTGCTGTCCGGCGTGCTGGCCAACTGGATGGTGGGCATGGCGGCATTCTTCGCCACCATGGGCCGCACGATCATCGGCAAGTACATCCCGGTTCTGCTCGCCGTCAGCCTTTTCTGCGCGGCGAACTTTCAGCACAGTGTCGCCAACATGGCCTACTTCGGTCTGATCTCCGCAGAAGGAAAAGGGCCCGGCTGGTGGGTTGCGTTGAACTGGAACATCATTCCGGTAGGTATCGGCAATATGATCGGCGGTGCACTCCTGGTGGCATTGCCGTTCTCCTACGCGTTTCGCGCTGCGCATCGTGGTGCGGCCGAGGGTCACCTGCACCGCATGGTGTAGCCACGTTGTTCCCCTCGCGCCGCCTTAAGTTGGAGTCCGCTAGCAACTGTGCTAATTTCCTCATGTTTTTCTCAGGTGATATCCGGCCCTCCGGATCCGAGCCCGCTCTGAGCAGCCGATACAGGAGTTCCACGTGACGATTTACCGCGAAGTACCCTCTCTCCGGCGCTCACGTGCGGCCGGCGTACTGATTGCCGGAGGCGTGCTGGGTGCGGTCGCAGCCAGTGCGCTGGCGACCAGCGTCGCTCCGGTGCCGGCCCAGGCGTCGTGCATCGCGACGGGGCTGGGGACGTTGGGCACAGGATGCTCATCCGGCGGGCCGCTGCAGTGGGCTATCGCCATCGGCGACGGCGCCACTGCGACGGTGGCGGGTGGTGTGTTCAACCTGGCCCTAGCAGTCGGCAATGGGAGCTTCGCGAACACCGTGCCGCTGGCCGGTGCAAGCAGCAACTTCGGCATCGCCCTTGCCTGGTTGGGCGCCACCGCCGACGCTGCGAACGGGAACTTCAACATTGCCCGTGCCCTCGGCACCGGCGCAGTTGCCGTGGCCGGTGGCTCGGGGACTGCAGCAGGTGACCCAACCGGCAACTTCAACCTCGCCCGCGCATTCGGCCCGGGCGCCGTCGCCCAAGCCATGAACGGGAACTTCAACCTCGCTCGGGGAATCGGTGACCGCAGCACAGCGGTCTCCGGGGCCGACGGCAGCGGCCAGTCGGCCCGGGCCTTCGGCTACGAAACCGCGGCAAAGGCCACCGGCGGTTCCCTGCAGTTCGCCCGATCATTCGGGTATCGGAGCGAGGCCAGTGCCACGAACGGCACCCTGAACGTCGCGCGGGCCGGTGTCTACCCCTACCTGCTGGGTGGAATCGCGGGTGCGCAAGCAACCACGGACAACGGCAACGGTAACTTCGCCCGGGCGGTTGGGGACGGGACCGTCGCCGAAGCCGGTGACGGCAACGCCAACCTTGCGTTCACGGGCTTCTTCACCACCGCCAACGCCGCAAACCAGGCCTATGCCGAGTACGGCAACGGCAATATCGCCGCGATCTGGGGCAACGGGAATATCGCCAGGGCCGGTGGAACGACAGGTACCGGCAATGACCGCAACCTGGCGGTAGTGGCCGGCCAATTCAGCAGCGCGACCGCCGGACCGGGCAGCAATAACCGGGTAGTTGTCCTCGGGTTCGACAAGAACCAGTCCAAGCCGGCCGCTGCGGTCAGTGCCCGGGCCGCACGTCAGCACTGAGGGTTCAGCGTCGGCGCGCGAGCGTCGTCGCGACCAGATCGGCAAACGCCTGATGCGGGAGCGGTGACGGCACCTCAAGGTCGGCGTCGGTGTACCACGCCACCGGGGCTTCCGGGTGCGGTCCGGTGACACCCACCGCACCCCGCCCGAAGCCGAAAACCCCTGCTGCAACAACGCCATTGGAGTAGCGGGCGAGGATCGTGTCGTCGGGCCCTGCGTTGACAGTGAAGGCCGGACCGCCCTGGAAATACACCTCCAGTGGCTGCCCGCGCCAGGTGACCGTGACGAGGGTGTCGGCATTATCGGTCACGGTCGCCCCCGGTGTCGTGCTGTACTCCACGGCGTCCCCGGGCAGCAGATCGAACCCCGGATCACGACCGGCCAGGAAGCCGCCCATACAGCAGCCGAGGTAGGCGCCGCCGTCGTGAATCCAGTTCCGCAGTGCTGACGCGATAGGGGCGACGGCCTCCCAGGCCGCATCGAGATCGTCGGCGCCGCCGGGTTGGACGTAGATCGCTGCGGTGGACAAGACGGCGGCGGTGAGGTTGTCCGCCTCGGCAGGGCCGACAAATCGCACATCCATCGTGTGTTCGCCGGCCGCCAGCAGTGCGGCCACCGCCTCGGGAGCCCCCGCTGTGCTCGCCGGTCCGCGATAGACCAGCGCGACCGGCCGGCGAGGTTCGGGATTCGGTGATGCGACCGGGCGCGAACAACCCGTCACGGCCAGACCCACAGCACCTGCGGCGGCAACCAGGAACCGGCGACGTTCGAGTGTCACGATCGAGTGCTCTCGGCGACGTCGAATGGGGTGGCGAGTCGCACCGTGACGTCAGCGCGGGGTGTCATGAGTCTGATTATCCCACCGCCGTGGCGTCACGATCGGATCCGGATCGTGTGATGTGATCATCACGAAGTGAATCACCTCAGAGGGATCGCCGCAGTTGCTTTACTGGCCGCGGTCGGCGCGGTCACGGTTCAGTGTGCGCCCGCTCCATCGGCTCCCGCGGCTGCTTCCACAGCCCGGCCGACGGTGCATCCGGTCAGCGCCGCCGATCTCGGCGCCACCTGGCGGCCCGGATGTCCGGCCGCACCAACGGCGCTGCGTCGCATCGAAATCGACTACCTAGGCTTCGACGGTGGCACGCATCGGGGGCAACTGGTGGTGAACGAGGATGTTGTCGACGACGTCATCGCGATCGTCAACGATCTCACCCGACTGCGCTATCCCATCGAGAAGATGCGCACGGTCGAGCACTATCCCGGCGCCGAGGATGAGTTGTCGATGCGGGACAACAACACCTCGGCGTTCAACTGTCGACCACTGCCCGGTACCGATGCGTGGTCACAGCACGCCTACGGCCGCGCCATCGACATCAACCCACTCGTCAACCCCTATACAAACGCGACCGGTGACCTTCAGCCCAAAAACGCCGCGCGCTACCTCGACCGCCGACGCAACGACCTCGGGCTGCTGCACGGCGGCGATGCGGCGGTGCGGGCGTTCACCAGTCGTGGCTGGCGATGGGGTGGGGACTGGCATAACCCGATCGACTACCAGCACTTCGAAACCGGTTGATCTCGGCGGCCGGCTCAAGTAGCCCGCTTACACAGTTGGCTTACCGAACAGTCGCGGCACTAAACCGAGTACTCCCAGCAGTGCCAAGATCGGCAGCAGCCACCACCACGTGAAGGATGTCTTGTTCTCCACCTGCGGTGCCGCAGATGGGGTCACGCTCGGCTGGACCGTATTAGCGGCCTCAGGTGCCAGGAACGTGATCGGTGCCGCCGGTTTCAACGCATTGTCGATATTGCCGATGATCGAGTAGTTCTCCTCGACCGCCACCGCGCGCACGCCCGATCCCGGATTGAAGTTGATGTTGTTGAGGTTCACCCAGACGATGTTGGGGCTCAGCGCCGACTCGAAGTAGTAGATCTTGTTGGTGGAGTCGGCAACTGATCGCCAGTAGGTGGGGGAGAGGTTGGGGTGCTCCGGATCGCCCACACCCCATGGCACCGACACATTGCGCATCACGCTGAACACCCCTGCGACGGCTTGGCGCTCATCGGTGGTCCGCGGCAACTTGTTCAGGTAATACGAGGCGCGCACGAACCGATCCTGAGATTGGATCGAACCGGGCAGGTCTGTGTTCTTGTCGACATTGTCCCACTTGGCATTCAGTTGCAACTGCTGGTCATAGGTCGGACTGTTCGTCATCACCTGGAACTGGCGGCCGTGGTGGATCACCGGCTTGCCGTCAAGGTATTCGATGATCGCCGAGTCGCCGGAGGTATCGGTCACCGACAGGTGCACGGTGGGGTGCGCCGCATTACCCGGCCCGAAGTTGATCGGGACGATGTAGATCGCCGGATTGGTGAACGCGTCGACGACTTCGTTCACGGTCGAGAATGAGGTCAGCACGTGCTGAACCCACGCCACGAAGGACAGCCGCGGCCGGTCGTCGGCGGGTGCGGGCCCGAAATCGGACTCACCGAGATAGAGCAGGTTGGCCACCAGGCCGTTCTCGTTCATCCCGTCGAACACCCCGTCGATGGGGCCGCTGGGATCGGTGGTGCCGGCGACGACGATCGCGCCGTACTTCGTGGTCCACACCAGCGAGTTGACCCCACCAGATCCGTTCTGCTCGAGACCGCGCGGATAGGCGTACAGGTGCGAGTGGAATGAGTAGGGCCAGTCCATCGAACGGCCGGTGATCACCATGCCGTCCGGACCCAGCCAGGTCACGCGGCTACAGGCGTTCGCTGAGGGGGCGAGTCCAAGGACGGCGGCAATCGCGCAGAGTGCGGCGAGGAAGCGGGTGAACACGGCTCTAGACATAGGGGCCATAACTCCATTTCTTCGGTTGTCGGAACCGGGAATGGCGGGCGTGCTGATCGTCCACAATGAGGCGATGGAACAGCGACGCCGACTCGGGATTCAAGATGCCCTCTGGCTGGAGATGGACAAGCCGAACAACCTCATGGTCGTCGACTCGGTGATCTGGACGGCTGAGCCGTTGGACTTCGGCAAGGTGCGCGCGGTGGTCGAGGAGCGACTCCTGGACCGCTACCCGGTGTTCCGTAGTAGGGCCGTCAAGGACGAGGACGGCTCCTGGTGGTGGGAGCGCGACGATGACTTCGACTTCGATAACCACGTCGCGCTGGTTTCGCTGAAGAAGCCCAACGACCCCCGCGCACTGCAGGAACTTGTGGCTGCCCACCGGACCGAGATGCTCGATCATGATCGTCCACTGTGGCAAGCGATTTGGATCAAACGGTACGGCAAGGGCAGTGCCATGATTCTGCGCAGCCACCACGCCATCGCAGACGGTATGCGGATGGTGCAACTGTCGATGAGCTTGTTCGACTCGTCCCCACAGGGCGGTCCCATTCTCGCACCCGCGGTCACCCAGCACGCCGCTCACCCGCACCCGCCTGGGCAGCCGCTGGCGCAGCGGGTGCGATCCACCGCGGTTGGTGCCGCGAAGACGGCCGGTAGCGCGATCGCCGGGGCCGTTGGCGGCATCGCGGACGCGCCCCGGCTGCTGATGAAAGCCGGCCGGTTGGGCCGATTCGCGCTGCGCAATCCGCTGGGCGCGGGCAACACGGTGCTGACCGCCGCCCAGGCAACCGGCGCCGGCCTGGTCGAGACCGCGCGCTCGGCGCTGCCCGGCGGCGGAGCGCTGGTCGATATCTTCTCGGCCGCGCCCGGTGATCTGGACACGGTTCGCAAGCTGTTATTGGGCACCCGCAATGAATCGACGATCTGGACCGGGACTGCCGGCGGTGAGAAGAGCGTCGCCTGGTCTGAACCGTTGTCGTTGGTCGCGGTCAAGGCGATCGCGAAGGCAAACCGCTGCACCGTCAATGACGTCCTGGTGGCCAGCGTGGCCCTGACACTCTACGACTACCTCAAGGACCACCAGGCGCGGTGTTCGTCAGTGACCTTCATGGTTCCGGTGAATCTCAAGCCCCTCGACCTCAGCCTGCCTGACACCCTGGGCAACGAGTTCGCCCTGGTTCAGCTGGAACTGCCGACTGACGAACCCGACCCGTTGAGGGTCCTGGCCGCTGCCAAGCGGCGGATGGACCGGATCAAACACGGTCATGAAGCGGCGTTGGCGTTTCGGTTTCAGGAGACCATTGCTGGGTTCAACCGTGGGCTGTACGAGGCATCGGTGGACTTGTTCACCAACCGCACCCTCGGAACGCTGACGAATGTTCCAGGCCCGCCCGTTCCGGTGTACCTGGCCGGTAGTCAGGTGGAGGGCATTGTCGGCTGGGCGCCGATATCGGGCAATCAGCCGATGAGTTTCACCATCTCGAGTTACAACGGCTCGGTGGTTGTCGGGATCGCCTGCGACACGAAGCTTGTGCCCGACCACGAGACGATTGTCGACGGATTCTCCTTCGCCTTCGGGCGGCTGTTCGAAGCGAGCCCGGGGGCGGAGCTGATGCCGATTAGGTGGGCGAGCGACGAGCGAGGTCGCCACCGAAGGCGATGAGTGCGCGGCGCCCGATGGCGAGGATCTCCCCATCGAAGTCGCTGTTGTCTCGGAAGGAGAGCTCCAGGATGCGATCGGCCATCTCGACGGCGACCAGCGTGGCGCGAGGGTCGGTAGCGGCCGGGATCAGATCGGCATCCACCAGGATGGTGTGGATCCGGCGGGCCAGGTTTTGCATGCGCACGCGGACGTGTCTGGTGACGGTGGGCGAGGTGCGCCCACCCATCCACAGCCGCGCTGAACTTGGATACAGCCGGTAGTAGGCGACATGCAGATCGAGTTCATTGTTGAGCAACTCGGCAACCGAACGGATGTTCCAGGTCTGCTCGGCGGCCACGCATCGAGCATCCAGCTCGGCGCAGTGCCGCTCCAGCAATTCGTCGAGGATGGCGTCGCGGTCGGCGAAGAATCGGTACAGCGAGGGATACGACACCCCGGCGCGGTCGGCGATCGCCCGCGTGGTGGTGGCGTCGACGCCCTCTTCGTCGGCGATCGCGGCAGCGGCGTCGAGGATGCGTGTCACGGTCAGTCGACTGCGGGCCTGCATGGGCTCGCGGCGCTGAACTGGCGCGACGGTCATCGGTGTCCTCTCACTGCCTCGATTGCGGGGAAGGGCTTGACAGCAATCCGCAAAACTATAACATTATTAACGTTACAGTTACTAGACCCGACCCGGGAGTGCCCATGACCGTCACCTCGCTCAACCAGGCTCGGCCCGTGCAGCCACTGACCGGACACGTCGATGTCCTCATCGTTGGTGCCGGTATCTCCGGGCTCGGCTTGGCGCACTATCTAGCCACCACGCAGCCCGGCCACAGCTTCGCGATCGCCGACGGCCGCAGCGCGATCGGTGGCACCTGGGATCTGTTCCGCTACCCGGGCATCCGGTCCGATTCCGATCTGCACACGTTCGGCTACGAATTCAAGCCATGGACCGCTGACAACGCGATCGCCGATGCGCATGAGATTCTCTCCTACCTGCAGGAAGTCGTCGACGACGACGATCTCGCCCGCCGAATCCACCTTCAGCACAAGGTGATCCGTGCTGACTTCTCCAGCCGCACCGCGCACTGGACGGTGACGTTGGAGAGCGCTGGCAAGCAGTGGGACGTCACCTGCGGTTGGTTGTTCGGCGCGACCGGCTACTACGACTATGCGGCCGGCTATACGCCGCACTTCGAGGGCCGGGAGGACTTCGAGGGCACGATCGTGCACCCGCAGCTGTGGCCCGAGGATCTGGATTACGCGGGCAAAGACGTCGTCGTCATCGGCAGTGGAGCCACCGCCGTCACGCTGATCCCGGCGATGGCCGACACCGCCGGACACATCACCATGCTGCAGCGCTCACCGTCGTACGTGATGCCGCTGCCGCGAAAGGATCCTATCGCCAACGGACTGCGAAAGGTGTTGCCTGCCAAGGCCGCCTATGCGGTGACACGGCGGCTCAACATCGGCCGGGGACGGTTCATCTACAACCTCTGTCAACGTCACCCCAAGCTTGCCCGTCGCATCATCCGCACGCTCAACGTCAAGTCACTGCCTGACGGCTACGAGGTCGACACCCATTTCAACCCGAAGTACAACCCGTGGGACCAACGGCTGTGCGCGGTGCCGGACGCTGATCTGTTCCGCACCATCTCCAAAGGTAGGGCCTCGGTGGTGACCGACAAGATCGTGCGGTTCACCAAGGCCGGCATCCTGCTGGAGTCCGGCCGGGAGTTGAAGGCCGACGTCATCGTCACGGCAACCGGGTTGCAGCTCAAGCTGTTCGGCGGTATCGAGGTCTGTGTCGACGGCCAGGTCAAGGATGCGCACGAATCTCTGGTCTACAAGAGCTTCATGCTGTCGGGCATCCCAAATCTTGCGTTCGCGTTCGGGTACACCAACTCGTCGTGGACGCTGAAGGTGGATCTGGTCTGCGAGCACCTGTGCAAATTACTGGCCTACATGGACCAGCACGGCTACACCACTGTCGTTCCGGTCGTGGACGACCCGACGATAGAGAAGCGTCCGATGCTGGACTTCTCGGCCGGCTACATCACCCGTGCTCTTGACGAGTTCCCGCAGCAGGGCGCCAGTGGCCCCTGGACCATCGAGATGGATTACTGGGCGGATCATGCGCGATTGCGCAAGGGACCGGTCGAAGACGCCGCACTCCGGTTCAGCACCGTCGACCGCGCCACCACCGCCCGGGCGGCCGCCGGGGCATGAGCAGGCCCACCTTCGTCGAGGTCGATGGACGCCGAGTTCGGGTCCGGGTCGAAGGCGATGCCGCCAATCCGCCGGTGCTGCTGTTGCACGGCATCGGCCGCAGC
Source organism: Mycolicibacterium sp. (assembly GCF_016462945.1). Taxonomy (GTDB): domain Bacteria; phylum Actinomycetota; class Actinomycetes; order Mycobacteriales; family Mycobacteriaceae; genus Mycobacterium. The sequence goes on from NZ_JAEMSG010000035.1 coordinate 14,972, forward strand.
ATGGAGGACTGGGCGCTGCAGTTTCACCGGCTGGCCGCCGCGCACCGTGTGATCGCCGTCGACGTGCCGGGGTTCGGCTTCTCTGAACGCCCCGTCGCACCGATCAACCTGCCCACCTTCGCCCGAGGGGTGCTCGGTGCCGTCGATGTTCTTGGCGAGACGCGGCCGCTCAATATTGTCGGCAATTCCCTCGGCGGAGCGATCGCCTTACAGACGCTGGCGCTGCGACCGGAGCGGGTGGCCAGCCTCGGCCTGATCAACAGCGCCGGGTTCGGCCGTGAAGTGACGGTGCTGCTGCGGATGCTGACCGTTCCCGGTCTCGGCCAGTTGAGCACCCGCCGCCCCACCCGTGCGGGCGCGCGGTTGCTGGAACGAACGATCTTCGCTGACCCCTCGCTGGCCACTAGGGAGCGCATCGATCACGCGCTGGCCATTGGTCGCCAGCCGCACTCCGGGGCGGTGTTGCGTGAAGCCGCCGCCGCTCTGGGAACACCGACCCGGGGCGTCAAGCCGGGCTGGCGCCGGCAGCTCGCGGCCTTCGCCGCTCTGCATCCACGTCCCACCCTGATCATGTGGGGCGAGCGTGACCGCGTATTGCCGGCGCACCACATTCACGAAGCTCAACGGGTGTTCCCGCATGCCGAAACGCACCTGCTGCCCGGGATCGGCCATATGCCGCAGATCGAGTGCCCGGAGGAGTTCGCCGGGCTGGTGCTGCCATTCCTGGCGCGCGCCACTGGCGAACAACGGACATCGGGCACCGGGTAGTGCTTGACTAGCCACCATGACGATGTCTTCTTCGGCGTGTGCGCACCAGCGCGCTTCGGCAAGCGTCGGCCGGGTCGGCGGGTTGGCAGTGGCGCTCGGTGTCGGTGCCGCAGTCGCGACCGGTCTGGCCGCACCCGCCTCGGCTGACTCCACGGGTGCTGCTGACGCGGCGACGTCGGTATCGGCTCGGACATCGAATTCGCACCGAAATCACACAGCGACGCCGCCGGTCACGTCGCGGACCAAGGCGGTTGTCGCGTCTGCGGCCGCAGTCAGGCATCCGGCCCGCCGCGCCGCGGCACACGGCATACAGACCCCCTCGGCTCCGGTGGCGGCGTCCACCGCAGTGAATCTGTTGGCGGCCGCCGGCCGCGAGTTGGGCCGCACGTTCCTCAACCAGTACCCGACAACAGCCCCGTCGATCACCACCCAGTCCGCTGACGGGGTGGTGACCGGCAGCCTCGGCGCGGCCGACCCCGAGGGAGACCGTCTGGTCTACACCGTCGTCGGCAAACCCAGCCTGGGCCGGGTCAGCATCGACCAGTCCACCGGCGACTTCACCTACACCCCGGTGGTCGACGTCGCCTCCTACGGCGGCACCGACGCGTTCACCGTCTCGATCAGCGACGAGACCAACGTCCACATCCACGGCCTGCAGGGTCTGCTGGACGCACCCATCCGGTTGCTGCGCGCCATCCCGTTCGTCGGATCGCTGCTATCGGACTACCTCCCGTCCACGAACACGACAGCGACGGTCAAGCTGACCTTCGACGGCTCCGGAACGGTTGCCGCACTGGCTTTCCCCGAGGGCTTCCACTGGGGCGTGTCCACCGCGGGCTTCCAGTCCGAGATGGGCGGCGGCGCGCCACTCGACGTCAACTCCGACTGGTGGCAGTGGACGCATGACCCATTCAACAAGCTGCTGCTCGGCTGGAAGGGCGCGGTTCCTGAAGACGGCCCGGGCGCGTACACCCAGTACGTCACCGACGCACAGCTGGCCCGCGAAGGTGTCGGCGCCGACACCTTCCGGATGAGCATCGAATGGAGCCGGATCTTCCCCAATTCGACTGAAGCGGTGGATAATTCGAACGGCGTCACCCCGGAGGTGCTGGCGCAGCTCGATGCGCTGGCCAATGCGGACGAGGTCGCGCACTACCGCGACCAGCTGGCGGCCATGCACGCAGCCGGACTCGATCCGATGGTGACGATCAACCACTTCACCCTGCCGTTGTGGGTCCATGATCCCGCCCAGGCCCGCATCGAGGAATTCTTCGGACAGACGCCGCAGATCGGCGGCGGTTGGGTCTCGACATCCACGGTGACCGAGTTCGAGAAGTATGCGGCCTATCTGGCATGGAAGTACGGCGACCAGGTCACCAACTGGGTGGTGCTGAACGAGCCGGTCAACTCGATGCTGACGTCGTATTACGCGATTCCTTTTGCGACGAACTTCCCGCCGGCCATCGTCAGGACAGACCTGGTGGCGGTCGGACTGCGCAATGAGGCTGCCGCCTACTCGGCGTCCTACGACATCATTCATCAACTCGACCCGGACGCCCAGGTCGGTTTCGCGCTGAACATGTACACGTGGCGCGGGGGAGATCCAGCCAATCCCAGCGATCAGCAGGCGGCAGCGGAATTCAGTGACTTCTACAACCGCTGGTTCCCCGACGCGGTGCTGCGCGGTGAGGTCGACGCCAACTTCGACGGCGTGATCACTCCCGACGAAATCCATCCCGAACTGGCCGGCAAGGCCGATTACTTCGGCGTCAACTACTACAGCCAGGGCATCGTGATCGGCTACGGCGGGCTGTCGGTGCCCGGCCTACCGGTCGTCAAGGGATACCCCGAGTTCTCCCCGCTGATCAACGTGGTCATCGGCGGCTGCCTCCCTGCCACCGAATGTAGCGACACCGCGCAGATCATCAATCCGGCCGGACTGCGCGATGTTCTCGATATCGCCGACTCCTACGGAATCCCGTTGTGGGTCACCGAGAGTGGACTCGCCGATGCCGCCGACACCAAGCGTGCCTCGTACACCGTGCGCCACCTCGCCGTCATCAACAAGGCAATCGCCGATGGCATGGATATCCGCGGCTACACCGCGTGGTCACTGACCGACAATCTCGAGTGGGTGCTCGGATACGACCCTCGCTACGGTCTCTACTCCTACGATCCGGTCACACTGGTGCGCACACCGCGACCGAGTGTCAGCCTCATTCACGACATCTTTGCCGGTAACGCGATCTCGGCGGATGTGTTCCGGACCTACGTCAAAGACGTTCGCAGCTAATCAACCGGTACGTCCAGAATCGCACGCTCCACACCCGCGCCAGGACCGTCGAAATGCCACCACTCGCCGGAGTACACGGCCAGTCCGCCGGCAGCCATCGCGTTCCGCAACCGAGCTCGGTTGGCTTGCGCCGCCGCACTGACGCCCTCGGTCGCATACGCCGTGGCCCGCGGGGAGAAGTCGTCGAATCCGGTTCCCATATCCACCAGACGTCCGCCCTCGGCCAGCGTCACATCCACCGACCGCCCGGTCTCATGGCTTCGTGAATACGGGCCGGGCTTGGCCACCCACGCCGGGTTGGGAACCACGGTGAACATCCGCACCTGAACCTCGTGCGGGCGGTAGCAGTCCCAGAACACCAGGGTGGATCCCTGTGCCCGCAGTGCGGCGGCTGCTGTGGCAAGCCCCGGCGCCAACGATTCGTGCACCAGGCAGCGGGCGTCGGCTGGATACAACTGGACGCCGACGAAGTTGTCCGCGGTGGCGTAGCGCAGATCCACGATCGCGTCGGGTACCACGGTTCGCACGTCGACGAAGCCGGCGGCGCGGGCCTGTGGGCTGAGGGGCGGTATCCCGGGTTGCGGGGCAGCGTTGACCACGGTCGCCGAAGCGAGCGCGCCGATCACTGCCGCCGTACCGAGAACCGCCATACCGAAAAGAAGTCGCACCCCTGCATTGTCCATGCACCGAGAACACTCGGTATCGGGCACCCGAGGGTTTAGTATGAGAAGCAAGGTCGGATCAAGGGGGCTGGTGTGCGAACATCCAGGCGTACGCGTGTCCGTCGCGGCTGGCTTGGAGCCGGCGCCCTCACCGCGGGTCTCGGCGCGGCCCTGGTCGGCGGTTCCGGCGTCGCTTATGCCGATGCGGCCGATAGTGCCGGTCCGGGTGCAGCCGCCCGTTCGGCGAGCGCCCATCACGCCTCAACCCCCGCGCGAGCCCGACGCGCCGCGGCGGTTGCCAACCCCGTGCCACGCGCCAGCACCGCTGTCGCGGCCGCCGCGACGCCGGTCGCGGCCACTCCGGCGCCAACCAAATACACCGCCGGCTCCAAACTCCCGCCGCGAATCCAGTGGAATGCCAACTACGGCTACTGCGGCGAGGCCGCGTTCATCAGCGCCGGCCTCAACTACGGCCAATACATTTCGCAATACGACGCACGCGCACTCGCGAGCAAGAATGCCCGCCAGAGTCTGGAAAGCTCGCAACTTCTGCTAGGAGTCAACGACGTCGCCGCGGCCAAGGCGATGCACCTTTCCGCAACGGCCTTCAACCCGACCAAACAGCCCACATCGACCGCATTTCTCACCTGGGTCAAGTCGAATGTGACGGCCGGCTACCCGGTGGTAATCGGTGTGTTCATGAACCAATCCCGTTTCTACGGAACGACAAATCTCAACGCCGGAGATACCGAATACGACCACATCGTTCCCGTCACCGGCATCACGTCGACCCGTCCAGTGACCGGACCGGCGACGTACTACGCCGATGATGTCATCACCTTCAATGACAACGGGTTGTGGACCGGTACCAACGGCCAGCCCCAGAACACATTCAGCTCCACGTTCAGCACGTTCGCGACCACCCGCCAGAAGGCAAACGCGAAGACCGCGGCGGTGTACTCGCTCAAGAGCGGCGCTGACTACGGAATCGCCATCACCGGCATCATCGACGGGAGCCGTGAGACCGTGCCCGTCCGGTTGACGACAAGCGTCAACGCCGAAACGCCGGTGATGGTTGACGGCTCCACCACCCGGCCCGCAGCCACGCCGGTGACGCTCACCATCACCGTCTCCAGCCTCAAGCCCGGTACCACCTACACCCTGTACCGCTACAACTCGATGGCGAATGTGCCTGACTCCAACATCAATGCCAACGCTGCCAAGGCCGCCCAGAAGTGGACGATCACGATCCCGTCCGGTTCGACCTACACGATGACGCAGACCATCAATTCCAATGAGGTCGCGGTCTATCGCGCGGTCCCGGTCGGGGCACCGTGATGCGCGCGGGGTTGTAACGCGGGGTTGTAACAAACGGGCCGCCGCATCGGATTGACCGGTAGAGACCTTCAGCGAAGTGGGGAACTACATGGTTAACGGCACGCGCATCGGCGTCCGGCGGCGCCGTGGACTCATGGTCATCGGCCGGTTGGGTATCTCGCTGGCATTGTTCGCCGCCCCCGCCGCGACAGCCGATCCGGTGGATCCCGCCGCACCTGAGCCGGCGGTTGTCGTCGATCTGACGCCTGCGGACGGGGTGCCGCATCTGCCAAGTCCGGACAATTTGCCGCCGGGCACCACCCAGGCCGCTCCCGAGGGCTCGAATATGAGCTATCTGCGCTACCTCTGGCAGGCAGTGCACACCCCGGGCGTCACGATGAGCGACGCATTGTTGCTGATCGCTCAGCGGCCGCTGGGCGCCACGTCTGCGGAACTGCCGGTTGAGCCGTCGGCGCCTGCGAGTCCCTAACCGAGGCCGTGCCGAGGAGTTCGGCTACCCTAGACTCCCACGGGTCCGACCCGTTTGCCCTATTGTGATCAGGTTCCGGCGCCGGGACCGGTAGTGGCACAAGGTAGGGATGGTCAATGCCTGGAAAGGCTCTTGAAGACTGGCTTGAAGAAGCCGACGGAAGCCATGCTGTCCGTTCGACGATTCTGGCGCTCGCGCGGGCTGCGGTGAGCGTCAGCGCCGAAATCCAGTCGGATGTCCGGGGCATCACGCCTTCGGACAGCAAGGATGATCACCCGGCCGCCGGTGACGAGCCGAAGGCTCTCCAGCGATGGGGGAATGAGTTATTTGTCGAGGAAGCCAGAGGCGCCCCGGTTGCGCTCTATGCGTCCGGGGAACTTGAACAGCCGGAACTGCTCGATCCGAGTGCCCCACTCGCGGTTGCCATGGACTCCGTCGACGGTGCCGGCAACATCGATATCAATATGCCGATCGGCACTGTCTTCACCATCCTGCCTGTCGTGGGCGATGCCGGTCAGGATCCGCTGGCGAGCCTTCTGCAACCCGGGGTCAATCAGGTCGCGTCGGGCTTTTTCTGCTACGGCCCACGACTGGTCATGGCGATCACCCTGGGCCACGGCACCCACGTATTCGTCTACGGCCCCCGGGTCGGAGCCTTCATCCGCTCCCATGTCGCAGTCCAGATACCCCACGAGACAGACGAATTCGCCGTTGATATATCCAACCACCGGCACTGGGACGACACCATGCAGCACTACGTCGACGACTGTCTTCATGGCGTCGAGGGGCCGCACGGTCGTGACTTCACGATGCGCTGGACCGAATCAGTGGTCGCCGATACCTGCCGCATCTTGATGAGGGGCGGCGTCTTCCTGTGCCCGGGCGACAGCCGCAGAGGTTTCACGCAGGGTCGGACGCATCTGGTCTATCAGGCCAATCCGATCGCATTCCTGGTTGAGCAGGCGGGTGGCCTTGCCACCGATGGCGTGAACCGAATTCTGTCGCAGATGCCTCACGCATTGCACCAGAGCACACCGCTGGTGTTCGGCTCACGGGCCGAGGTAGCGCAGGTCGCTCGCTACCATGTCGAGGTCGACCATGCCGGCATCCATTCGCCGCTATTCACCTCGCGTGGACTCTTCAGGAAATAGGGAGGTAAACCCCGTGTCGGCGAAACATCCGATCATCTCCATCACCGGCTCATCCGGCGCAGGCACCACGTCGGTGAAGGCGATCTTTGAGCTGATCTTCCGGCGCGAGAACGTCGTGGCTGCCTACATCGAGGGTGATGCCTTCCACCGTTATGACCGCGAGGCGATGAAAGTTCGCATCGCCGAGGAAGAGGCTCAGGGCAACAACCACTTCAGCCACTTCAATCCCGACGCCAACGAACTCGACATCCTGGCCGAAGTTTTTGACGAATACGGACGCACCGGAAGCGGACGTACCCGCACCTACATGCATGACGAACAGGAGGCAACGCAGCACGGCCAGCCTGCCGGTACGTTCACCCCGTGGCGCCAATTCGAAGCCAGCGACCTTCTGTTCTACGAGGGCCTACATGGCTGCGCGGTTACTGAGACGGCGAATCTTGCCAAACTCGCCGACCTCAAGATCGGAGTCGTGCCGGTCATCAATCTCGAGTGGATCCAGAAGATCCATCGTGACCAGGCCAGTCGGGGCTATTCGACCGAAGCGGTGATGGATACGATCCTGCGTCGTATGCCGGACTACGTTCGCTACATCACGCCGCAGTTCTCCGAAACCCACATCAACTTCCAACGGGTGCCGGTGGTCGACACATCGAATCCGTTCGTGGCGCGCTGGATACCCACACCGGACGAGTCGATGTTAGTGATCCGATTCGCCAACCCGCGGGGCATCGACTTCCCGTACCTGCTGTCGATGATCGGCGACTCCTTCATGTCCCGTGCCAATACCATCGTCATGCCCGGAAATAAGCTTGACCTAGCCATGCAAGTGATCCTGACTCCGCTGATCCTGCAGTTGGTCGAGCGTAAAAGGCGGAGTTCATGAGGGGCGATGGTCGAACGCCTGCCGACAATTCAGAACCCGCCTAGGCGCCAACGGCTGCCGCTATACTTCCCCGGCAACGGGCCAGTTGCCACATTCCTCGACGTCCGCTTCGAAAGGAACTACCACCATGGATGCCACGCCCAGCGAAATCAGGGGCAAGGAACGCTATAAAGCCGGCGTGCTGAAGTACTCCCAGATGGGTTACTGGGACGGCGACTATGAGCCCAAAGACACTGACATACTGGCGCTGTTCCGGATCACTCCGCAGGAGGGCGTCGATCCGATCGAAGCCGCCGCGGCAGTGGCCGGGGAGAGCTCGACGGCCACGTGGACGGTGGTGTGGACGGATCGGCTGACCGCCGCAGACCAGTACCGGGCCAAGGCCTACAAGATCGAACCGGTGCCCAACATCCCGGGTCAGTACTTCTGCTACATCGCCTACGACCTGATCCTGTTCGAGGAGGGCTCGATCGCCAACCTCACCGCCTCGATCATCGGCAACGTGTTCGGGTTCAAGCCGCTCAAGGCGGCGCGTCTGGAGGATATGCGGCTGCCGGTCGCCTACGTGAAGACCTACAAGGGCCCGCCCACCGGGATCGTCATTGAGCGCGAGCGACTCGATAAGTTCGGCCGGCCACTGTTGGGCGCCACCACCAAGCCCAAGCTCGGGTTGTCGGCGAAGAATTACGGCCGCGTCGTCTACGAGGGCCTCAGGGGCGGCCTGGACTTCATGAAGGACGACGAGAACATCAACAGCCAGCCGTTCATGCACTGGCGAGACCGTTTCCTCTACTGCATGGAGGCGGTGAGCAGGGCCGCGGCCGAGAGCGGCGAGGTCAAGGGTCACTATCTGAACGTCACCGCCGGCACGATGGAGGAGATGTACCGTCGCGCCGAATTCGCCAAGGAGATTGGCTCCGCCATCATCATGATCGATCTGGTGATCGGCTACACCGCGATCCAGTCGATGTCGGAGTGGTCTCGGCAGAACGACATGATCCTGCACCTGCACCGCGCCGGTCATGGCACCTACACACGGCAGAAGAACCACGGCATCTCCTTCCGGGTGATCGCGAAGTGGATGCGACTGGCCGGCGTCGACCACATCCATGCCGGCACCGCCGTCGGCAAACTCGAGGGCGACCCGATGACCGTGCAGGGCTACTACAACGTCTGCCGTGAGTTGAAGAACGAGGTCGATCTGCAACGCGGTATCTACTTCGAGCAGGACTGGGCGGACCTACGCAAGGTCATGCCGGTCGCCTCCGGCGGCATCCACGCCGGCCAGATGCACCAACTGCTGGACCTCTTCGGCGATGACGTCGTCCTCCAATTCGGCGGTGGCACGATCGGGCATCCGATGGGCATCCAGGCCGGCGCCACGGCCAACCGGGTCGCACTCGAGGCCATGGTGCAGGCCCGAAACGAAGGACGCGACATCCTGAACGAAGGCCCGGAAATTCTTCGTTCCGTCGCCAAGTGGTGCAAGCCGGTAGAAGCCGCGCTGGACATCTGGGGCAACATTTCCTTCAACTACGAATCCACCGACACCTCGGACTACGCTCCGCAGGTGTCGACGTCCTTCTAAGTCAGGGAGCACACGATATGCGAGTAACTCAGGGCTGCTTCTCATTCCTGCCCGACCTCGACGACGTCCAGATCGCGGCCCAGGTCGAATATTGCTTGAGAAATGAGTGGGCGGTCGGCATCGAGTACACCGACGACCCGCACCCCCGCAACACCTACTGGGAGATGTGGGGCAACCCGATGTTCGACCTGCGGGACGCGGCCGGGGTCATGATGGAACTCAAGGCCTGCCGGGACGCCTTCCCGGATTCCTACATCCGCATCAACGCGTTCGACTCGACACGCGGATTCGAAACGGTCCGGCTCAGCTTCATTGTCAACCGTCCCGCCGTGGAACCGACCTTCAAGATGACTCGCACCGAGGTTCGCGGTCGGACGGTGAATGTCACCATGACCACCGAATACTGATGACGGAAGGCGAGACAGAAACGTCGCCGTCCACGGCCGTCGACCTCGCCGGGGATTTCCGTGACTCCGGTGTCGCTGAGGTACTCGACCAACTCGACCGGGAACTGATCGGACTCAAACCGGTCAAACAACGCATCCGCGAGACCGCGGCCCTGCTCATCGTGGACCGAGCGCGACAGCGACTCGGCTTATCGCAGACCACACCGACGCTGCACATGAGTTTCACCGGCAATCCGGGAACCGGTAAGACCACCGTCGCCATGCGGATGGCCGACATCCTGTTCCGGCTGGGTTATGTCCGCAAGGGGCACCTGATCTCGGTGACGCGCGATGATCTGGTAGGCCAGTACATCGGGCACACCGCACCCAAGACGAAGGAGATCCTCAAGAAGGCGATGGGCGGGGTGCTGTTCATCGACGAGGCCTACTACCTGTATCGCCCGGACAACGAGCGCGATTACGGCCAGGAAGCCATCGAAATCCTGCTGCAGGTAATGGAGAACCAACGCGATGACCTGGTGGTGATTCTGGCCGGTTACGCCGACCGGATGGACAAGTTTTTCCAATCCAACCCAGGTTTCCGTTCACGGATCGCCCACCACATCGACTTCCCCGATTACGAGGACGCCGAATTGCTGTCGATCGCGGAATCGATGCTGGCCGAACAGAATTACCGCTTCGACGCCGACGCACGTACCACGATGACCGAGTACATCGCACTGCGACGCACACAGCCGCATTTTGCCAACGCCCGGTCGATCCGCAACGCCCTGGATAGGGCCCGGATGCGCCAGGCCAACCGGTTGTTCAGCGACACCCCGGCACCGATCGGCGTCGAAGAACTCTCCACCATCACCGGTGGCGACCTCCGCGGAAGCCGGGTGTTCTCCGGTGGCCTTGATTCCGAGAAGGGTCTTCCGTCGTGACC